>CBDTZS010000148.1:0-8136 GCA_965364955.1 uncultured Tenacibaculum sp.
TTCATAAGTTGGTTGATGGCGTGTTTTATTCTAGTTTAATTTGTGAACGAGACGGGGTTGAAGAGGTTATAGATACACGTACTTCAGACGCAATAGCTTTAGCAGTTCGTTTTCAAGCACCAATTTTCACCTACGAGAATATTTTAGACAAAGCAGGTGTTTATTTAAAAATGGATGAAGAATTAATTATTGAAGAAGATTTAGAATCTGATGAGATAGAATTTTCTTTAGAAGAAGAGATTGATAATCAAGATGATTACACTCATTTGTCATTAAAAGAATTAAACGAACAGCTTAACGAGGCTGTTGCTAATGAAAACTATGAATTAGCAGCGAAAGTTCGCGACGAAATAAGCAAACGTTCTTAAAAAAAGATATATAAAATGAAGAAACTATTTACACTTATAATGCTTTGTGCATCAATAATAACTTTTGGTCAAAGCATAGAGAAAAAGTGGAATTTTTCGTCAATTACGACTACTGATGGTAATTCGGCAGTTTCTATAAACCCATCAGATGTTTTAGATTTATCTAAGGGAGAATTTAACTATTCGATAGTAGCCAAAGATAGTTTACAAGCATCAGGAAACTATATTCATCAAAATAATTTATTAATTTTTAATCATAAGCAACCAAAAGATACCGTTCGTTATTATAATGTAGTTGAATTAACAACTGAAGCATTAATATTATCAGAAAAAAATGTACTGTATAAATTCACTTCAAAACCTCAAGTAGTTGCTCAAGTAGAAGAAATAAAAGGGTCGGTAGCAGGAATAGTCCCTAGTCAAGGATTCTCTATGCAGAGTTTATGGAGAGGTGTTTTAGGAATGATTTCTTTATTAATCATCGCTTTTTTATTTAGTGCTAATAGAAAAGGAATTGATTGGAAAACGGTAGGTTTAGGGTTGGCTTTTCAATTGATAATCGCTATTGGAGTATTAAAAATACCTTTTATACAAAAAGTATTTGAATGGATTGGAGGGCTGTTTGTAAGTGTATTAGATTTTACACGAGCTGGAAGTGAATTTTTATTTAGCGGCTTGGTCGCTGATAGGGGGTCTGTTGGATTTATTTTTGCAGTTCAAGTATTACCAACAATTATATTCTTTTCAGCATTAACATCTTTGTTATTCTATTTAGGCTTGATTCAAAAAATAGTGAAAGGCTTAGCATGGTTATTGTCAAAAGGATTGAAAATATCGGGAGCAGAAAGTTTATCTGTTGCTGGGAATATTTTCTTAGGACAAACAGAAGCGCCTTTATTGATTAAAGCATATTTAGAGAAGATGAATAAGTCTGAAATGCTTTTGGTTATGATAGGGGGAATGGCCACCGTTGCTGGAGCGGTTTTAGCAGCCTATATAGGTTTTCTAGGAGGTGAGGATGAAGTATTAAGGTTAATGTATGCGAAGCATTTATTAGCAGCGTCAGTAATGGCAGCACCAGGAGCAATTATTATTTCTAAAATATTGTATCCTCAAACAGAAGAAGTAAATACCGATGTGCAAGTTTCATCAGAAAAAATAGGTTCTAATATTTTAGATGCAATCGCAAACGGAACCACTGAAGGGTTAAATTTAGCAATGAATGTAGCAGCAATGTTATTGGTGTTTATAGCATTTATTGCAATGATAAATGGAATTTTAGGTTGGGTAGGAGATATTACATCACTAAATAATTGGATGGCAGAAAACACTAGCTATGCTAAGTTTTCTTTAGAAGCAATTTTAGGATATGTTTTTGCACCTTTAATGTGGCTAGTTGGTGTCGCAAAAGAAGATATAGCATTAATGGGACAGCTTTTAGGTATTAAATTAGCAGCAAGCGAGTTTGTTGGATATATTCAATTAGCGGAACTTAAAAATGTAGCAAGTGCTACACATTTAACCTATAACAAGTCAATTATTATGGCAACATATATGTTATGTGGTTTTGCAAACTTTGCATCAATTGGTATTCAAATTGGAGGTATTGGTTCATTAGCACCAGGGCAACGTAAAACATTATCAGAGTTTGGAATGAAAGCTTTAATTGGTGGAACAATAGCATCTTTAATGTCGGCAACTATTGCTGGTATGATTATCGGGTAGTGGCGAGTCGCCACAGACAACTAAAAAGTTAATAACTTATTAATATAATTTTGAAAAGCTTTAGCATTAAATGTTGAAGCTTTTTTATTTTTACAAAAATCAAAAGTAGAAGATGAAGCAATATTTAGATTTAGTAAAACACGTTTTAGAAAACGGAAATGAGAAAGGTGATAGAACAGGAACTGGAACAAAAAGTGTTTTTGGTCACCAAATGAGATTTGATTTAAGCGAAGGTTTTCCGATGGTAACGACTAAAAAGTTACACTTAAAATCAATTATATATGAATTGCTTTGGTTTATAAAGGGAGACACTAACATAAAGTATTTGCAAGAAAACGGAGTTAAAATTTGGAATTCTTGGGCAGATGAGAATGGTGATTTAGGTCCTGTATATGGTCATCAATGGCGTAATTGGAATAGTGATGAAATAGATCAATTAAAAGACGTAATAGAAACTTTAAAAAAGAATCCTGATAGCCGTAGAATGTTGGTTTCTGCGTGGAACCCTTCAGTGTTACCTGATAATTCAAAGTCATTTTCAGAAAATGTAGCTAACGGAAAAGCTGCGTTACCACCATGTCACGCATTTTTTCAATTTTATGTATCAGATGGTAAGTTATCTTGTCAGTTGTATCAACGAAGTGCTGATGTTTTCTTAGGCGTTCCGTTTAATATAGCATCGTACGCATTGTTTACTATGATGATAGCTCAGGTTTGTGGCTATGAAGCAGGTGAGTTTATTCATACGTTTGGAGATGCACACATTTATAACAATCATCAAGAGCAGTTAGCATTGCAATTGTCTCGAGAAACACGAGCATTGCCAAAAATGAAAATGAATCCAGAAATAAAAAATATTGAAGATTTTACTTTTGAAGATTTTGAATTGGTAGATTATAATCCACATCCACATATAAAAGGTGCTGTAGCTGTATAATTTAACATTATTTTTTGTAGTTTCTTTACTAGCTTTGTGAGAGGAACTAAAAAGATGAAAAATGATTACAAATGTCGATGTTTTAAAAGAGTCGCTCTATGAAAAAATAGCAGAGATTAACGATGAAAAAGTTTTGAAAGCTATTGAAACTTTAGTCGATAATATAAAAACTGAAGTTTTAGAAGGCGAAATTACAAGAAAAAGAGATTTAACAAGTTATATTAAAGAATGGGCAAAAAGTATGTAACTGTTCATTAAATACATTTTATGATTACAATAATTGCTGCAATAGCAAACAACAATGCTTTAGGAAAAGATAATGATCTAATTTGGCATCTTCCTGCTGATTTAAAACGATTTAAAAAAGTGACTTCAGGGCACCATATTTTAATGGGTCGTAATACTTTTGAAAGTATTGGCAAGCCTTTACCTAATCGTACCTCAGTTATTATAACTAGAAATAACGATTACTTTAGAGATGGATGTTTAGTTGCAAATTCGATTGAAGAAGCAATTGATTTAGCAAAAGAAGATTCGGACATTTTTATTATTGGAGGCGCACAAATTTATAAGCAAGCAATCGAAAAAGGGTTGGTTGATAAGTTAGATATCACTATTGTTCATCATGATTTTGAGGCTGACGTTTTCTTTCCCGAAATTAATATGAATATTTGGAAACAGGTTTCAAGAGAAGATTTTAAAGTAAACGATAAAAATAAATATGATTATAGTTTCGTTTCCTACACAAGAAAATAATAATTCACGTCATTCTGAACTTGTTTAAGAATCATATCTGATAAAAATATGTCAATACAACTCACTTCTATATCTAAAATTTACGGAACTCAAAAAGCAGTAATAGACATTTCTTTTGAAGCAAAAAAAGGAGAAATAGTTGGTTTTTTAGGCCCTAATGGAGCAGGAAAATCAACTACCATGAAAATTTTAACAGGGTTTATTCAACCAAGTGAAGGAACTGTTTTTGTAGGCGGAATAAATGTGATTAAAAACCCTATTGAAGCACAGAAAAAAATTGGATATTTACCTGAGCATAATCCATTGTATTTAGAGATGTATGTGCGAGAATATTTACAGTTTCATGCATCAATTTATAAAGTACCTAAAACTAAAATTGATGAAGTACTTGAAAAAGTAGGTTTAAGTATCGAAGCTCATAAAAAAATAGAACAGCTATCAAAAGGATATCGTCAGCGTGTTGGATTAGCTGCGGCCATTTTACACGATCCAGAAGTATTGATTTTAGACGAACCAACTACAGGTTTAGACCCGAATCAATTGGTTGAAATCCGTGGATTGATAAAAGAACTCGGAAAAAACAAAACTGTTTTATTATCTACACACATTATGCAAGAAGTAGAAGCCGTTTGTGATCGAGTAATCATTATTAATAAAGGTGAATTAGTTGTAGACAAGCCGATTTCTGAGCTTAAAACAAGTAATGAACAAATAATTAAAGTAACGTTTGATTATAAGTTAGAAGAGCAATTTATACAACGCTTACCAAATCTTGTCCATTATAAAAACACCGTAGAAAACAACTGGATTCTTTCTTTTGAATCTGACGAAGATATGCGCCCTGTAATCTTCGATTTCGCTCATGAAAACGGCTTAAAAATTCTTGGCTTAAATACCGAAAATAAAAATTTAGAAAGCTTGTTTAGAGAGTTGACAAGTTAATGGTGGCCCCAAAAAAAACTTGTATGTCTTCTGTAAAATGGATGTATAGAAGCTAAAAAAAATTAGCAAGAACTCCATTGTTTTAGAAATTAATATTTGTAAAATGATGTGCGATATATTTGTAATATGTGAGTTACTTAACAAGAAATTTGTAGGTATATAAAAATCAAAGCCTCCCTTTTGGAATAAAAAAACCCATTTGAATGATCAAATAGGTTTTGGTTTTTATCTTGTTGAATGATTAGATACTAAAATGTCTACGTTCACTCCATTGTACCCTTTTACTATTTTTAAAATTAGAGAAAAATACAAATCTTCTTGATTCAGTTGGTGTGTTTAATGCTGATGTTTTCATGATATATATTGTTTAAATTGTTATAATGTGTCTATACTAATAAGACGTGCATTTATTCGTAATGTTACAGTTTTTCAGTATGTTAACTAAGTTTTAACAAATGTAGATGTGATTTTAATGAATGATAATTATTTTGATGGTTGATTATAATTTGAAGAATTCTTTGCGATTGAACCAAAGTGTAATAAAACAATTTTTAATTTCTGAATAAGTAGATTACTTCGTCTTTTCTTTTCTCGTAATGACGTTGATGTTAATTCAACTTATAATTAATTGCACATTAGTTTAATAATTTTAAGAACATCATTTGATGTTTTAATTTTTCTAAGGGGAAAATTCAGTTCTATTTTTTCATGGGCATCCCAAATAGTAAAATGTAAATTCTGTGGTTCCCTTACTGGTTGTAAATAAATGTAACAATTGTTTAAATCTAGTATTTTTCACTTCTTGTAAGTGCATTTTATAGTAATTTTTTTGTACATTTTATCCGTACCTATATGAAGTAACAAAAACTCCCTAAATCCAACTCTAGGATTTCCTTTTAACCTTCTTTATCTGAGCTGGTTTTTACAAACAAGAAAGAATTTGGAACTAAGAAGTATTTAAATACTCCTTTCCAAAAAACCTGAATTCAAAGTTTTACTATAGTTTTCAATATAAAAAGGAGCTCATGATTTTCCTGCTTTCGAGATTCAATGTTGTAGATTGGAAACAATACCACCAAATAATAATGGCTTTTCTTCATGTTTCGGTATATTGTTATAATAAGAAAGAAGAAGCGGTATAAAACCTTAATTCGTTTTTAAAATCATCAAACAAATGCCCAGAAATATAAATACCAACATCTTCTTTATCTAATAACTCCATTGTTAACCAAGCATTACAGATAGTAATAACTGGTTCTAGCATTTCTTCTTCTTCTGAGACTCCAAGAAAATGACTTAAAAATCCTTGGATTAAATACTGAGAATAAAAATTTGGGAAACTCGTTTAGAGTATTCTCTACTTAATTAATTTAAATTGTTCATCTAAATAAAACACAAATCCTTTTAAACGGGAAGTTTCTGTCGTTTTGGATTTACGAACAAAGATTACAAATTTCTAATTTTTAAAATTAGGGTGTTTTCCCCTTTTTTAATTCCAATTATTCCTGAAAATATTTAAAGAAAAAGAACTTATTTAAAGGGGATTTACATTGCGATATCTTCAAGTTGTTACGGTTAATTTTATAATGTATTCGAATTCTCTTATTTCGAAGAGAAAACAAACCAAATAGCTAATTATAAATGATTTACGAGATATTACAAATCATTGCAGAAGAGTTAAATGACTACCTAGATGGAAATGATGTCGCATTAGCGAATGTAGCTGATGCAAATTCAGAAGGAAACTCACAAGGAAATTTTCCAGATATATCGTTAACCTTGATAAATCTTCAAGAGGAGTTTGCATTAAAAAACACACGTAATAATTACGTAAGTGGTACTTCGGTTTCTTATAAAAACCCTAAAATTTACTTGAATTTATTTGTTCTTTTCAGTCTCAATAAATCAAGTTATACAGAGTCATTAAAAAGTTTAACCGGTGTAATTTCTTTTTTTCAAGGAAAAAAGGTCTTTACTCAGGCAAATAGTAATTATGGAAATGTTGAAGGAGCTGAAAATATTAAGAGTTTTAAGTTTATTACAGAACTCTACACACCAACTTTTGAAGAATTAAACTTTATATGGGGAACTTTAGGAGGAAAGCAAAATCCATCTGTGCTCTATAAAATAACACTATTAGAAATTGAAAGAGATTTAGTTACTAAAGAAGGTTCTGTTATTTCTGAAATGACTAAAAAAGCAATAATCAATAACTAATGGTATATAAAACACTTTTAAATATAGATCTATTGCATGCTTATTTTCTTGACAAAGGAATTAAAAAATATCATAATCCAAATGATCTTAACAATGAAATAACTACTAAAGAAAAGAGTGAAGTAGAAAAAATATATAACAACATTGATTTTCTGAAAATTATACCAAATAGAATCACTTTAAAGGTTGTGAAAAATTATAGATTAATGGTAAGAAGTCATTCAAAAGGAATAAGAATTCTTGCCACTTCACTAAAAGAAACAGCTGAAGAAGATAATAAAGAAATAGAAAGATACTGCCCGCTTATTGAATTACCAGATGATTTAACGTTTACTTTTTTTGTAACGGCAACAGATAGATACTTTGAAAACTACACTGATATTGTTGAGAAATCCAAAAATCAATTTTACTACTTGTCAAATATTTCATCGTCTGCTACTACTATTTTTGAAGCAATTGGTGGTATTGAACAATGGGCTTCTTTTTTAATTACTGAAAAAGAATCTAGAAGGTTAGTATATGAACTAGAAAAAGAAAATGAGTTTGATAGTATTACTCCTAAAAAAGTAACTATTGCTAATTTAGATTCAGAAGAAATAGAGGCTATTGAAGTTAAAATAGAGAATAATACTTCATTAAGCACTGAAGAGTTCGAAATAATAGAAAGCCTAAATTTAAGTATTCAAGGCTTGAAAAATAAAGGAGTTATTGGTGTTGTTCAGTTAAAAATTTTAGGAGACAATAATTTTAACTTAACTGAAAATGTAACAGTAAAAAACAAGGAAACAAACAATTTTAATCTTGTTAAAAAATGTTTACTTAAAGAGCCACCAACCTTTCAGGTATATATAGAAAACCGAAAAACTTTTTGGAGGTATAGTCAATTATCAAAAAGTTTAAATATGATTACGAATGCTAAGCAACCATTAACAAAAAATGGTCGAGTAGAAATTGGTAAAACAGATGTAACTCCTCAGTCTCAGAGTACTATTTTTTTTCCTAATCCAACAGCAGAGAGTATTACCAAAGAATTAGAGAACTATTATTCAGAAATATTTATTTAACTAAAATTTAAATTATGCCAGCTTACAAAACACCAGGAGTCTACATTGAAGAAATTGTAAAATTTCCGCCATCAGTAGCTCAAGTAGAAACAGCAATTCCAGCTTTTATTGGATATACAGAAAAGGC
>CBDTZS010000149.1:0-8087 GCA_965364955.1 uncultured Tenacibaculum sp.
ACAAAAAAAGTTCCGAAAGGGAGAATAGATAATAAGCTTACCATTCCAAAAGTTTTGAGATTCCAATTCAGTTTAAATTTCAGTATAATTGCTAAAACAATATAGGCCACAAATAAAACACCATGCGGCATTCCGAATAGTTTTACAAAGTAGGGGTCTTTACCCAAGGTTTCTAAATACTTATAAGGCATTCCTAAAAACATTAAAAGTAAATACGATATTCCTTCTAATAAACTTATAACTTTAAATATATTTATCATTTTATTTTAAAATTTTGTAATTAACGACACTGAAATATTACGCCCTGGTGCCGAAACTCCAGAAGCAAATTCCTTATAATGCTGATCAAATAAATTAGCAAACTGTGTTTGTATTGAAATATTAGAATTTACAGTATACTTAGCAAATAAACCAACAGTCATCCAACTTGGTGTACCGTAATACTTGTCAACAGCTTCACTAGCATTTTCGTTTATAATTGGTGTTTGTTCGTGATTGTCTATACCTTCATCTAAATTATAATCTGTAATATCTTTTTTAGCATTAAAGACAAAGTTAGCTCCCCCTTCAAACTTTTTATTTGAGTAATTTAATTCAAATCGACCAAATAATGGAGGAATTGAAGACATTGGTAAATTAGTATCGTATGCTTTTCCTTTTGTATAAGTTAAAAACCCTGAAGTGCTCCAGTTTCTAAATATTTTTCCTTGATAACTTACTGTTGCTCCAGTAATATAAGCTGTTCCCTTATTTACATTAGCCACAATAGCCCCATCTTCTCCTTCATAGGAAATTGTAGGACTACCATTTAACTGAAAATATTCACGGTAGATATAGTTGTTTAACAATGTATAATACACGTTGGCCCCAATTCTAAATTTTCTATTATTAAAATATTTTTGAACTCCAATTTCCGAACTATAGGCATGCTCTGGTTTTAAAGTAATATTTGGCACAGTTACTTTACCGTTCTTCTCTCTTACCTTACCAACATCGTCGATATTTGGAGAACGAAACCCTGATGATAAGACAGCATTTAGTTTCCAGGTTTTACCAGGTTTATATACATACCCTAATGTTGCTGTTACCGCTGTATTGTTTAAACTAATATCGTTGCTAGGTAATTTTATAAAAGTTTCATCTACCCATTTAGCATCTAATTGAGTATTTGTTAATCGAATTCCACTATTTAATGTAGAGTTATATGATATATCTTGACGATAATCTAAATACATTGCTGAGCTAAAGTAGCTACTTCCGCCATCAGGATAACGAGATTGCACTGTAAAATCAGAATCAAAACCAACAATTTCATTATTGTCTATTCTTAGTGTTTTTCCATAAGAATTTGATGTTACATCGTTATAAGCAACCTCAAAACCATAACCTAAATCACGTTTTTTTGCTAAGGGAACCGTAAAATCAGCATTCATACTGTAAACTTTTACATTTTCATCCCTATAAGATCTCTCTAAGCTTTCGAATTTTCTTTGAACACGACTTTCTTCAACGTTTTGGTATGCTATGGTAATGGTTCCTTTATCTAACCATTTTTTCTTCGGACTTATTTCTAACTGAGAAGAAATCAATAAACGATTTTGGGGTCCGTAATACCATTCTGCAAATTTTAACCTTCCTGATTTTAATTCCATTAACTTATCAAATCTGGGGACATCTGAAGAGGAAGAGTATTGAATATTTACTTTTAAATCTGTCTTTTTTGATAATGGAACAAAGAATTTCTGAAGAAAATCTGTTTGACTAAATCCTGTGTTCTTTTGCAAATTCACATCATTGTTAACTGTTGGTGTTTCGCTATAGTTTCCATTTAAATTATCGGAATAAAAAACCACTTTTCCCCAATCATCAAAACCATGAGATCTATTTTTACCCATTTTTAAATCTCCAAAATTACTATGTGACACACTTGTAAACGATGCCCATTTTTTAAATTGTAATTCAGCAGAAACAGTATTGGTTACTTCATTGTTTACAGAACTATAACGCAAAAAATTACTTCCTTTAATTTCGTTTTTGTCTGATAACTTTGGTGTTTTAGTATAATAATGAATCACACCACCAAGAGCATCTGAACCGTAAATAACAGATGATGGACCAAAAACAACTTCAGTTCTATCTAATAAATTAGGGCTAACAGTTATTGAACTTTGTAAATGTCCTTTTCTATAAATCGCGTTGTTCATTCGCACTCCATCAACAACCAATAAAACACGATTACTTTCCATTCCTCTAAGCACAGGACTTCCACCGCCAAATTGCGATTTTTGCACTTTAATACCCGGAATACTAGCTAATAAATCGGCAGATGTTTGTGGTGATAGTTTTTGAATATCTCTTGATGAAACTACCGCTATTTGCTCAGCTATTCTATTTGCTTTCTCTTTGTTCTTAAAAACAGAGACAACAATTTCATCTAATTGTTCAGAATGTTTCGATAAAAAAACTTGATAATTATTTTGTTTTAATATTGATTTTTTTTCTTGAAATTCAGCGTAAGCAACATGTGAAAAAACAAGAATTTCATTATCTATAAAACTAGAGATGCTTACCAACCCGTCAATATTACTAATTGCAGATGTAGTTTTATTTTTATTAAACACAGCAACTCCGTCAACTAACTTGCCTGTTTCGGCATCGATTACAGTAAGATTTTGCGAAAAAATAGTGGTGATTATCAGTAAAAAAAATACAGTTATAACTTGCTTCATAGATCAACTAAACACGGTTTCTAAAACACCCAATGATTTTGGCTCTTTAAACCCCTCCAAATGTAATTCAAAATATCGAATTATAGTTCTTAGAATTACTTGCCTTTCGTTTTTATTGTACGAGATTGAACTTATTCCATCAAAATTTATGCCTAATAGCTTTTTAAAAAGTATTAATTTATTTCCTATTATTGACTGTTTTTCATATTCTGCATCAGTAAAGCATCCTTCAAGCAAATTAAAAGCCATTTTATTAGATTCTGATACGTCTGGGTAAAACCCCAAAAACCTTGATAAGTTTAATAAAAAAAGTAAATGAAAATTTGCTATATCATCATGAGTATCTAACCACATTAAACCTGTTTCAATATATTTATAGAGTACTTCATTTTTTTCTTCCTCTTTAATAATATTTGAAAGAATTTCTGATAAAAATAGTACGATAGATTGTTTTACAACAGAAGTATGAATATACTCATAAGGATTAATGACTTGAGCTTCTCTTATCGCATTTAATGAATTTCTATTATTGTGATTTGCTTCAATTATTAATTGTGTTAATGGTTGAAAATAAGCAGCTTTTAATTTTCCTTTTTTCGATTTCAATACTCCTCTTATCATATAAGACCGAATACCTTCTTCTAAAGTAAAACACCTTACAATTAAACTTGTATCACTATACTTAAGAGCACTCAAAACAATTGCTTTTGTTGTAATTAATGCCATTAAATTTAATTTTTAAATAATTAATAATAACAATCTAGCATCAAAGATATTTAATAATTACAACAAAAATGATACATTCGTGTAAAATTGATTTAACTGCTTATGGCTTTTGAAATAGAAAGGAAATTCCTAGTGATTTCTAACGAATACAAAAAAGTAGCTTATAAAAAAAGTTATATAAAACAAGGTTTTTTAAACTCAAAAAAAGAACGTGTTGTAAGAGTTAGAATAAAAGATGATACTGGTTTTTTAACAATTAAAGGGGCTTCAAATAAAAGCGGAACTACACGATTTGAATGGGAAAAAGAAATTGACTTGAAAGAAGCCCAAGATCTATTTAATTTATGTGAAGATGGTATTATTGAAAAATACAGGTATTTAGTAAAAGTAAATAACCACGTATTTGAAGTCGATGATTTTTTAGATAAAAACGAGGGTTTAGTTATTGCGGAAATAGAATTAGAAGATGAAAATGAAAAATTCATAAAACCTAGCTGGCTAGGAAAAGAAGTTACCGGAACTGTAGAATACTATAATTCTAACTTAAGTAAACACCCTTTTTCTAAGTGGTAAAAAACTACACATACTTATATATTGCCCAAAAATGACTAAAACTTCCTAAAAGCACAAAAACGTGAAAAACAGCATGATTGTATGGTATTTTTTTAATCGAGTATAAAACAGCTCCTACGGTATAAAAAACACCCCCTGCTATTAAATAAAACAAACCATCATACGACAAGTTATTCATTAATGGTTTTATTAAAAAAACCACTTGCCATCCCATTACTAAATATAAAGCTGTTGATAGTTTATCATACTTTCCTGTAAAGAATAATTTCAATATAACTCCAGCTAAAGCAAATAGCCACACAAAAGCAAACATATACCATCCCGTTTGTTCTGGTAATATGACTAAACAAAACGGAGTGTAACTCCCTGCTATTAAAACATAAATTGCTGCATGATCAAAAATATTAAGTCTTCTTCTAAGCTTAGGGCTTTTAGCTGCATGATAAAAAGTTGATGCAGCGTATAAAACAACTAAACTTAATCCGTAAATAATAAAACTAAAAATCTTCCAAAATCCTTGATACTCTAATGATTTTAAAATTAAAAAAGGGAAAGCTATTATCGCCAGTAACAACCCAAAGCCATGAGTTAATACATTTAATTTTTCTTCGGTATTACTATAAGGGTGATTTAAATTCTCGCTCATTGTTTGGTCTGTTTGTATCTTTTATATACAACTTGTCATTTGCTAATTCATTGTATAACAAATCGAAAGCTTGTAACTTTAAGGCATCCTTATCATCGATTGTTAAGCCTTCTGTTTCAATAAATTTTAATTGTTTCACTCTAAAAACCCCTGGATGCCCTTTAAAAAAATCCCAAGAAAACAAGCGTTTTGCATCAAAATATAATTGTGGAACGATTGGCATTTGGTATTGTATAGACAAACTAAAAGCACCATTGTTAAAAGGAGCTAAAAGCACATTTTCTGTTGGCACTAACCCTTCAGGAAAGATAGCTATACTCAACCCTTTATCTAATCGTTTCTTTATACGAGCGTATACTTTTTTTCTGCTTTTCGGATCTTTTCTATCTACCATAACAACAGCTTTTTTATAAAAAAATCCAAACAGCGGTAATTTTACTAACTCCTTTTTACCTACAAATAAAATTGGGTTTTTACTAGAAGCAATCATTATCCATGGATCTAATAAAGAAGCATGATTTGCAATAAATACATAACTTTTTTCAGGGTCAAGCTTTTGTTCTCTTTCCATTTTTAATCTAAAACCCATTGAGTAGATTAGAAAAAATGCCCAAGCTCTCATTAACTTCCAAAAAGTGCCGTAATATTTTTCATCAGATAAAAGCACCAATATAAAAGGAGACATTGCAATTACCGAAATAATGATAAGTAGATAAAACCAAATTCTCCAAATTAACCGGAAAGGGAAAAGTAAATATTTCATGAATGCGAATGTAGTAATTTCTTTTGTTTGAACAATTTTAAGCTTATTTTTGCTACAATCAAGTAGATGTAAGCACTGCTTACATAAAATTTTCAAAGAAGAAATATGTCAAGAGTTTTAACCGGAGTACAAAGTACAGGAACCCCACATTTAGGGAATTTATTAGGAGCAATTTTACCCGCTATCGAAATGGCAAATGACCCTAAAAATGAATCACTTTTTTTTATTGCTGATATGCATTCTTTAACACAAATTAAAGATGGCAAGCAATTACGTGAAAACACCTATAGTACTGCAGCGACTTGGCTTTCTTGTGGCCTTGACATTTCTAAAACAATTTTTTATCGCCAAAGTGACATCCCTGAAGTTACCGAATTATCTTGGTATTTAAGTTGCTACTTTCCGTTTCAACGTTTAACATTAGCACATAGTTTTAAAGATAAAGCTGATCGATTATCTGATGTAAATTCTGGTTTATTTAGCTACCCAATGTTAATGGCTGCAGATATTTTATTGTATGATGCCGAAGTTGTTCCTGTTGGTAAGGATCAATTACAACATCTTGAAATGACTCGTGATGTTGCGAGCAGAGTAAATAATGCAATAGGTGATACTTTAATTTTACCTCAAGCTAAGATTGATGAAAATTCAAAATTAGTTCCAGGTACTGATGGCGAAAAAATGAGTAAATCGAGAAATAATTTTATTGATGTTTTTTTACCTGAAAAGAAATTAAGAAAACAAATTATGGGCATTCAAACGGATAGTTTAGGTCTTGAAGATCCTAAAAATCCTGATACGGATAATGTTTTTGCGTTGTATAAGTTATTAGCTTCTGATGAACAAATTACTGAAATGAGAGCTAATTACGAAGGTGGTAATTACGGATATGGACATGCAAAACAAGCTTTATACGAGCTAGTTCTTGAAAAATTCACAGACGTTCGTGCGAAGTACAATCATTATATGGAAAATCGTCATGAAATTGACGAAGCCCTAGCAATCGGAGCAGAAAAAGCGCGTGTAATAGCCAAAGAGGTATTAAAAAGAGTTCGAACTAAAATCGGATATTAAAACAATAATTATGAAATATTTTATTATTTTAAGTAGTATTTTATTATTTCTTTCTTGCGCACAGCAAAAAGAAAAAACATTTATAACTGAAGCTTCTTGTGGACAATGTCAGTTTGAATTGAAAAGCCAAAATGGATGTGATTTAGCTATTAAAGTTGATGATAAAGCTTATTTCGTTGATGGTGCTAAAATTGATGATTTTGGTGACGCACATGACAAGAAAATCGGCTTTTGTAATGTAATTAGAAAAGTAGAAGTTACTGGTAAATTAGAAAACGATAAGTTTAAAGCTAGCTCTTTTAAACTAGTTGAATAGTAAAGACGTATTTACAAAACATAAAAATCCGAAGTAAAATTTACTTCGGATTTTTTTATGTTAGAAATCTTTCAAAAGAACGCCAGTACTTATCTTTATAAATTTCATAATCCATTTCGAGTTTCCCTGAGTACTTTTTTATAATTTCATCAGTAACTTTACATGGTTCTCTAAAGTTTTTACAAGCGAAATGAATCTCTCTTAAATTATTTGCAGTTTCTCTTCCTATATTTAAGTAACCATCCGAATCTTTTAACTCATTATTAATTTCTTCCTCAATAAGATTTAAAAGTTCATAAGTTTTATCATCTGGAAAACCATTATTATGGCCCCCATCATATTTAATTTCAAATCTTAAAACCCATGGGTGAGATCCTTTTGCATCCCACTCTAATAAATCAGTATTAACTACAGCAACCATTTTATTACCATTTTCCAAAGTTTCTTCTAAACTTGAACAAGCATCATTTTCTGTATTTCTTCTTATTCCTTCATACTTCTCTACAAACTCTTTTTCTCTCCAAATTAAAAAAGACTTCAATTTTTCAATAGGGATTAATTCTTTTTCTGCCCTTTCTTTACTATCAAACTCAATGTTATCAATTAAAAGTACAGAATTTAATTCCCCTAAATAATTATCTAAAAAGATATGACATCCATTAGTGATTTCGTTTCTTACATCTTCAGTAAAATCATTATGAACAAGTGTTATGTCAATTTCATCAGGATACTCTTTTAAATCGTTAGAATAGAAAAACATATTTTCATTTGTAAAAGAAAATTTTTCCATTTCTATTCCTACATTTTCTATATCATGTTCAGGTTTATGGGATCCAAATTTCCATCCTTTAATGTCAGGAGCAGCACTTATTAATTCTTCTATAAAATAAAAAAGTTTTACATCTCCATCTGACGTTAAAATTAAATCAACAGTATTATCATCTAACATTCCTGTTAAATACCATATATCTTCTTTTAATTCATTTAATTTTGGTGATATTTTATCAAGAAAATTTAGAGAAATATTATTGCTTCCTCCTTGTTTAACAATTTTATGGAATTTTTTCTCATTATCTAAAAACCAATTCCAAAAATCTTGATAAGATGTAATCTTTTTTTCTTCTTTTCTTTTGAAAATTTCATCAAAAAAACTCATTCTCTTTGTCTTTTACGGTGCTGGATTCGGAATTAAACTATGTACAGCTTCAATCTCAGTTAAAACATCTTCAGACAATTCAATATTAATAGAATTGATATTCT
>CBDTZS010000150.1:0-7948 GCA_965364955.1 uncultured Tenacibaculum sp.
GATTTTCAAAATACCTGTTTCATTCATTTGAAATAGGTATTTTTGTAGTTGTAAAAAATTAATTGTGAGTAGAAAAATAAAACTAATATGGGATTTTAAAGGTCCTGACGGATTAGCAACTGCAAAGCACCATTGTATTCATTTAAAGGAGTTTGCTCAAATAGATAGTTTAGCTTACGATGAGGTGAATCATAAAGAATTGAACCCGATGCATACCATTGCTTTTATTATAGTTGATGAAAGTAATATGAAAATTTTTAGAGATGCTTTAAAACCTCACAGAGGAGAATTAGCTTAATTAAATAAAAAAATAGAATTATGTTTTTAATAAATGCCTTAGCAAAACCAAAGAAATCATCTGAACATTATAATGAGGTTATCGGAGCCTATGTAAGTTTATATATCGATTATAAAGATATTGAAGGAGCTCTTAGACTTGCCAAATTTTACATAAAAAGTGAAGGTTGGAAAGTAACTGAAATTGAAAAAGAATATTTCACTTTAGATTCTGTAAATGATGTTGATGAGGATCAAAAAGAGTTATACGAAGAAGCAATAGAGTATGGATATACAATTGTTTTTAATTGCTACGAAGAGGAATAGTCTCAGATTGTTTTGACTAATTTTTATTTTTATAAGAATTGGTCAAAATATACTATCTTTCAGTAAAATTATGTTTTATGAAAGGTAAACTTATTTTGTTCTTTGTGTTTTCCGTGTCTTTCTGTGGGTTTTCTCAACATAAATTTTCTACATATTTCGCTCACAAGTCTATAACAGAGGCCGTTCGAGTAAATAATGAATTGATAACAGGAAGAACTTCTTTCTTCGAAAAACAAGCGGAAGAAAAACCCTTGATGTTTCAAAATACTAAAACTAAAATAGAAGAATTAAACCGATTATCTAATAATTTGTCAAAATATATTGAAGCTCTCCAAAATGAAGTAAATACAGAACAAGTTTTGTATGATATGCTAGGTGATGATGTTTATAAAGACATCCTTTTTGAAAATAGTAAAGATTTGGGCTTTAAAGGAGGTAAATTAAAAACTAAAATAGATAGTCTTTACAGTCATTCCGTTAAAATTAATGTCCACAAATTATCTCAATTAGAAAACTTTTATAAAGGTCATTTTAAAACAGACGTTATTTTTTATGATTTTGATGAAAATGAACTAGATTATTTTGGGTATCATTTCTATGATAAATCTAATTACGGAATTATGATGGCTATGAATTGTTTGCTTTTAGATGTGAAAACATTTCAACTTTTGTACTTTGGGACTGTTATGAGTTATTAATAAGTATCTTTTTTTTAGGGATAACAAACCATTTTCTTAATGTTTTAAGGATTCAACTTCTAAAAACAAAGTATTTGAAATTTAATTGGCTTTCTGCCTCATATTCAGATAATTTGAGTAATTTCGCGGGCTAAATTATTTCATACAGATGAAACGTATTAAAGAATATAAAAAGCTTTTTAATGTAGAAGGAGCTATTGATTTGAAAGAATTAAAAACCACTTACCGAGGATTGGTAAAAGAGTGGCATCCAGATAAATTTCTAGACGAAGAAAAAAAGCTAGAAGCAGAAGAAGTTAGTACCAGAATTATTGATGGGTATCACTTTTTAGTAAGTATAGCGCCTAAAACAAAAGAATCTAATTCAGAAGCATACCACGCTACGATTACTGATTTTAAGGTAGAAGACTATCACCACAAGAGTATGTCGTTAGAGGTTACTTTTACAGATGGTAATACTTATGAATATTTTGGAGTGAGTAAAAAACTTTTCATCAAGTTTGTAAATGCAAAATCTATAAACAACTTCGGAAAAAGAAATATTTTCAACTCTTTTACCTATAGAAAGTCGAAAAGAGCAATGGCAACTGCTTAGTAAATAAAAATACTAATATCATTGTTTGTTAAACAAAACAGCATCTTTCAATTTTTGAGAGATGCTGTTTTGTTTTTTAAAGATTTTATTCAGCAATGCTTTTAGCACAAATAAACCCGCCAGTCCAAGCATTTTGAAAATTAAATCCGCCAGTAACTGCATCAATATTTAAAACTTCACCTACAAAAAAGAGGTTTTTGTGTAATCTACTTTCAAATCGTTTAAAGTTAATTTCTTTCAAATCTACACCACCAGCAGTTACAAACTCATCTTTAAAAGTGGTTCTACCGTTAGCATTAAATAATCCTTTGGTTAATTGAGTAGTTAAATTATTGAGCTGTTTATTACTTAGATCACCCCAATTCTGAGTCGTTTTTATTTCAGCAGCAGTAACAAAACGTTCCCATAAACGACGAGGGATTTCTGAAAAAGGTGATTTTAAATTCACTTGTTTTCTTGCTTGTAAATTTTTAAGTTGAACTAATTCATCTAAAACAGTATCAAAATCTTGCCCTAGCCAATTTATTTCAACATTGTATTGATAATTTTTATCTGCCAAAATACGTGCTCCAAAAGCAGATAATTTTAAAATAGCAGGTCCGCTTACTCCCCAATGAGTAATTAATAAAGGACCTGAATTTTCTAAATTAGTTCCAACTAATTTTACGTCTGCATTAGGTACCGATATTCCACCTAAATCTATAATTCGTTTGTCTTTTATATTGAAAGTAAATAAAGAAGGTACGGGTTCAACAATAGTGTGATTTAATGTTTTACATAAATCCCAAACTTTCTTCGAACTTCCAGCGGCAATAACTAAAAAATCAGCCTCAAATTGTTGATCTTTGGTATTAATAACCCATTTTTCATCCTGTTGTTCAACTGAATTTACTCCGTGATTTTTCAATACTTTAATACCTAGGTTATCAACAGCACTTTGAAAACAATCTATAATCGCTTGAGAAGTATTCGCTTCTGGAAACACACGATTATCATCTTCAATTTTTAAAGGAACACCTCTGTCGTCGAACCATTCGAAAGTATCACCTGTCATAAACTGATGAAAGGGACCTAAAAGCTCTTTCTCACCTCTAGGGTAGAATTTCACTAATTCTTTAGGCTCAAAACAAGCATGAGTAACATTACAGCGTCCTCCTCCAGAAATTTTCACTTTCTGTAAAACTTCTTTTCCTTTTTCAAGAATAGTAATATCTAAATCAGGATTATTCTCTTTTGCGTTAATGGCGGTGAAATATCCTGCTGCACCGCCACCAATTATAATTACTTTTTTCATTTTCTATTTTGTCAGTTCGAGTAATTTTGATTTTATTCAAAATTGTATCGAGAATTTTTTATTAAATCATCTCGATACAAATTTATTACATTATTGAATAAATTTATTCGATGTGACATTAAGTTATAAAACCATTTTTGAATACGGAAGAATAGTTTCAAACCCTTTTTGTTTAAAATAGTTCTGAGTGTCTTCATTTCCTGTTACTAATACAAAATCGCCACCCCAAGCGCCTAAGCTTTTTATTTCTCCAAAATAATCAGGAAACAGCCTTTTTTTAACAGGTGTTTGTTTAATAATTGAGCTGATAACTTGTTCATGCTCAATTATTATTTTATCTAGGTTTTTAGAAGAATCAGCGTTTAAAAACTCTTGAGTTAAGTTATTTACTTCAGGAATTAATGTTTTAGCTTCTTCTCTATATTGTTTGTATTGTGTAATTCCTTCTCTACTATTCTGTTTTTGATTTAAATACACAAAAAACAGTTCATCCTTGAAGAAAGGATTGAACTTTACTCCTTCTATAGTGGGTTTATTTTCTTTAAGCTGATATAAAATAGGCGAGTTATGACTAGCACAAGCAATATCGTAACCGCTACCAGAAAAAGCATTCCATAATAAGGTAAACGGATTCACATTAGCCCAAGTTGCTATGTTATTTATTAAAGTAGATGAGCTTCCCAGTCCCCAATTTTTCGGAAAAGTTAAATTTGTTTTTACAACAAAACCATTTTTAGTGTTTAAAAACTCAGGATTTAATTTTTTAGCTTCTTGTAAAATAGTGCATAAAGTCTCTGCAATAAATTCAGCACTCCCTTCTTCGTTTGAATTGAAAGTAGCTGAAGTTAAACGTAGTTTAGGTAAGTCGAAGCTAGCCTCAAACCAACATTCTCCAGTATTAGTGAAACTACCCCAGATAAGTTGAGGTTCTTTTATAGGCTCGATAATTAAATCTTGTCCGAATTTGGTAGGAACCGCTAATGCTATTGCTTTATCAAGAACAACATATTCACCAGTTAATAATAATTTTCCGTTAGAGTAATACTTTTTCAAAGCTAATGTCAGGTCGAGCGGAGTCGAAACCTTTTTTTGATATTATTAAAATGTGACCTCTCGACTCCGCTCGAAGTGACACAATACTATTTTCTTAATTCGTTAAATTTATCTACGACAGCGCTATGAGAAACTGTTCTACTTTCAAAATAAGCAGTTATGGCCTCTTTCTCTTTAGCGTTTGCTCCCAACTGATTTAAAATATTTTGTAGATGCATTTTCATATGCCCATGTTGAATTCCTTTAGTTGTTAAAGCGCGTAATGCTGCAAAGTTTTGAGCTAAACCAGCAGTAGCCATAATCTCCATCAATTCTCTTGCTGATGGTCTTTGCATCATGTCTAAAGATAATTTAGCCATCGGATGTAAAGCTGTTAATCCGCCAACGGTTCCTAATGCTAAAGGAATTTCAATCCAAAATCGAAACACATCATTTTTAATCTCACAATGCGTAAGTGTTTTATAATGACCGTCTTTTGAGGCGTATGCATGTGCTCCAGCTTCAATAGCTCTAAAATCATTTCCGGTAGCCAATACTACAGCATCAATTCCGTTCATAATTCCTTTATTATGAGTAACAGCTCTGTAAGGTTCTATTTCAGCTATCTGAACAGCTTGATGAAATTTTCGTGCAAATTTATGAGGATTTTCACCTCCTAAATCTTCAATATTACAACTTACTTCTGCTTTAACTACACAGTCTGTAACGTAATTAGATAAGATGCTCATCACAATTTCAAGATCATCTCGTCTAAATTGATTTGCCATTGCCTCTAAGCACGAATTAATGAAATTCGCCCCCATTGAATCTTTGGTTTCAAAGGTTACATGTAACTGATAGTAATTAGCAAGTTTATCAGTTTTATCAACCAATTGAATATCTAAAATTCCACCACCGCGTTTTTCCATATTCTTAGTAATGGAAGCTGTAGCTTTATATAATGCTGTTTTTTGTTGATTAAAATAAGTATTTAAATCGTCCTTATTTCCTTCATACATAAAATGTATTTGACCAATTTTAGTTGTAGAAAGCACTTCTGCTTTAAAGCCACCACGAGTACTCCAGTATTTAGCGATTAATGATGCTGCTGCAACGACCGAGCTTTCTTCAACGACCATAGGAATTACATAATCACGTCCGTTTATTACAAAATTAGGAGCGATTCCGTAAGGCATGTAAAAATTAGAAATGGTGTTTTCTATAAAATCATCGTGTAATTGTTGTAGTTTATCATCAACGTTCCAATACTGTTTTATGGTTTTTATAATTTCGGGTTGATTGGCAAAATAATTTTTGGCTAACCACTCTATTTTTTCTTCTTTCGAAAATTTAGAAAATCCAGAAATAATTTTAGACATTCTTACTTAAATTTAGGTGGCTCAAAGATAAATGAATCATGTTTAAATAGGGTTCTTATTTAGGATTTCTAGCTTTTTTGATGTGTTTGTTGATGATTTTTGCGTAAACTTGGCAAACTTTTTAGATAAACAACAACTGAATATGAAGAAAATAGTATTATTTTTTATAGGAATATCTACACTATTACAAGCACAAAAAAAGGATATTTCTTTAGAAGATATTTGGGGAAAGGGCACGTTTAGAGCTGATTACATGAATTCTTTAAATTCAATGAACGGTGATTCTTATTCATTATTGAATTCTAAAGATGGAAGCTCATCTGTAGATAAGTACAGTTACAAGACTTTAGAAAAAGTTGCGACAATTGTAGATAGTAAAGATTTAAATGAGTTAAAAACATTTCAATCATATAGTTTTAACAGTGATGAAACTAAGTTGATTTTAGGAACTAATTTTAAACCTATATTCCGCCATTCTTTTTTAGGTACATTTTATGTGTATGATATTGCTTCAAAAACATTAAAACTAATAGGAGAAGATATTCAGGAACCAACCTTTTCGCCTGATAGTAAAAGAGTCGCTTATGCAAAAGAAAACAACCTATTTATAAGAGATTTTTCTAGTAATACAATTGTTCAAGTTACAGCAGACGGGGAAAAAAATAAAATTATAAACGGTATTACCGATTGGGTTTATGAAGAAGAGTTTGGTTTTGTAAAAGCTTTTGAATGGAGTGCAAACGGTAGTAACCTTGCATTCTTACGTTTTGATGAAAGTGCGGTAAAAACTTTTTCTATGGATGTGTATGGTAAAGGAAAATACCCAACACAAGAGGTGTTTAAATACCCAAAAGCAGGAGAGGATAATGCTAAAGTGACATTACACGTTTATTCTTTAAAGACGAATGGAACTGCTAAAATTATTTTTGGTAAGTATGAGTATATTCCAAGAATTAATTGGACTAAAGATGATAATATTTTAGCTGTGCGTACTTTAAATCGTCATCAGAATGATTTGAAAATGTATTTTATTAACGCTGAAAAATATGAGACTACATTAATTTTAAATGAAACAGATGCGGCATATGTTGATGTAACTGATGATTTAACTTTTTTAAATGATAATAGTTTTATATGGACGAGTGAAAAAGATGGATTTAATCATATTTATCACTACAATAATAATGGTGAGTTAATCAATCAAGTTACGAAAGGAAGCTGGGAGGTAACTTCTTATTATGGATTTGACGCTGATAAAAAAACACTTTACTATCAATCTGTAGAAAACGGATCGATAAATCGTGGAGTTTACAGTGTTTCTTTAACAGGTGAAAACAAAAAGTTATTAAGTAATCCTTCAGGAACAAACAGCGCGTCGTTTAGTAAAAACAGACACTATTTTATTAATACGTTTTCAGACGCAAATACTCCGAATGTATATTCTTTAAGAGATGATACAGGAAAAGTGTTAAAAAATATAAAGGACAATGCAGCTTTAAAAGAAGTTATAGCCGAGTATAATTTGAGTAAAAAAGAGTTTTCTACAATTAATATTAACGAGAACGACTTAAATATGTATACAATTAAGCCGGTTAACTTTGATCCAAATAAAAAATATCCTGTACTTATGTACCAGTACTCTGGTCCTGGGTCACAGAATGTAAAGAATAGCTGGAATGGTTCAAATGATTATTGGCATCAAATGCTAGCGCAAGAAGGGTATATTGTTGTGTGTGTTGATGGAAGAGGAACAGGTTTTAAAGGTAGAGACTTTAAAAAAGTTACCTATATGAATTTAGTGAAGCACGAAACAGAAGACCAAATAGCTGTAGCTAAGAAATTAGCTGAATTACCTTATGTAGATGCAAAAAGAATCGGAATTTGGGGATGGTCTTTTGGTGGTCACATGAGTACAAACTGTTTATTAAAAGGAAATGATATTTTTTCAGCAGCAATTGCAGTAGCACCAGTTACCTCTTGGCGTTTTTATGATAGTATTTATACGGAGCGTTTTTTAAGAACTCCAGAAGAAAACCCTGCAGGATATGATGATAACTCACCTTTAAATTATCCTGAATTATTAAAAGGAAAATATTTGTTAATTCACGGAACAGGTGATGATAATGTACATGTGCAAAATTCATTACGAATGGTAGAAGCATTGATACAAGCAAATAAACAATTTGAATGGGGAATGTATCCTGACAGAAATCACGGAATTTACGGTGGTAATACTCGTATGCATTTATATACTAAAATGACAAACTTTATTAAAAATAATTTATAAAAACATAACTATAACTATGAGCACAGTAAAACAGCCACACGAAAAAGAATTGTTTGGGCA
>CBDTZS010000151.1:0-7928 GCA_965364955.1 uncultured Tenacibaculum sp.
ATTATTGACTTAGTCGATGGTAATACTCCTTTAGGGACAAAAGTTGTTTTTAAAATATCTCTTAAACATCTTTCTTAGGTAAATGGAGTGGCTATAATATGGAATCACTCTTCTCTATAATTTTAATAACGTTATTTAAAACCCTGTGTGTGGAAATTAAATAGTTTTTTTAAAGTTGATTTTATAGAGGAATAAAATTAACATAATATTACTTCGTATGTTTTTCAATTCTTGGAACTTGCAAGTTCTAAGATACGTTCTTAAAAAAGCGTCTTATAAAAAAGGTTGAGGAGATGAATGATTTACCTTGGTTTAATTTTGAAAGAATACTTTAATCCATCGTATAGATAAAGAGATACGGAGTCAAATACTAAAAAGAAGGAATTAGTTCTGTTATTATACTTCTCAAAATGAATAAATCATATTGAGAAAGAATAACAATTTTTGGCCTTAATATGGACTAATTATTTTTTTTAAAATTAAAAAACCCTTAACTATTAATTAGTTAAGGGTTTTTATTGTGACCTCGGCTGGATTATTTTTATATGCATAAAGCGTTGTTATTTAGTGTTTTGTGTTTTTCAATGGGTAGTTGATGGGTAGTTCAATAAAAAAACATTCAATTTTTTAAATTTTTAGTTAAATCAATTCCTTTTTTATCTACTGCTAACCTTGTTGTTACTTTTTATTATCTATTCTATTATATATATCTTTTGTACTCTTTGTACTCGGTAAGTAAAAATAGTAGTATAAGTACTATAAATAAAGGAAAAGCCATGAGTACAAAACTGAGTACAAAATTGAGTACAGTTTATTTTGAGTACAGTTTTTGACTTCTTTCTTTTCTTACTTTGAACATTTGTTAATATATAAATTTGTAATACATATTTACTTAACAAATATAGTTTATAAATCTATTTGAACAACTTATTGTAATAAAGCACTCTAATCTAGTTAGATTAAAAGAATTTTTCGAATTAGGGAAACGTCCACTAATTTATTTACATAGACTATATACATTTGCTGTATGAAAAAGATAAAGGTTCATGTTGCAGATGACCATCAGTTGATATTAGATGGAGTTAGGTCTTTAGAAAGCACAAGCAATATAAATGTTGTTGGGTATTCTAAAAACGGAGTTGAATTGATAGAATGGTGTAAGGTTAACAGTTGCGATGTAATTGTTTTAGATCTGTCTATGGAAGTTATGAACGGTATTGAAGTTTTAAAATATTTTAAACAAAAAAAAATCACTCAAAATATTGTGGTTTTCTCATCACTTTTAGAAAGTTTTATTATTGAAGAAACTATTAAAATGGGAGCTAAATCTTATATAATAAAAGATGAAGACCCTGATGATTTAATAAAAGCAATTAATAACGCTTACATAGGAAAAACATATTTTTCCTCTCGAGTAAAAAAGTGTTTGATAAATGAGCATATACAAACAAACGGAAGTATCGGGGGTTTAGATATTTTAACTGATTTATTATCAGCTAAAGAATTAAAAATTGTAAAATTATTAGTTAACGATCATAATACAGTTGAAATAGGTGAAGAAATGAATATTCAGCCAAGTACTGTAAGGTCTGTAACATTAAAATTGAGAGAGCGTTTTAACACTCCTACAACAGTAGGTTTAGCTTTGCGCTTTGCTTTTTTACATGAAGATTAAATTAATAAAATAGAGCCTGAAGAAGAAAAATAAATTATAATAATAAACACAGAAATTTACTTAATTTTAACAGTTAAACTAAAATTAAATAAAGATGAAAAAATTAATATTTCTAAGTGTTATTATTGTAGCTATTTCTTTCACTTCATGTGGTGATAATAAGGACGAAATTGTACCTGAAAATGAGCAACAAAAAATTATGGGGATCGACAAGGGAGATATTCCAGACCCTGATGGAGACGACGACGAAATCGATATTAGCGAAGATTAAAAATAATGTTAAGAGTTATTACTTTTACGTAGTACTATCTTTATTATTTACTGGTTTATTTTTTGGATTTGAGTATTTACCTAAACACTCGAAAGAGTATTATAGTGTCAAAAAAGAAGTGAAAAAAGCTGTTAAAAAAAATAATTTTTGGCTGAAAAAAGTAAAGAATAATGATAGAGGTTCTGAAGATCATAATAATTATTTAAAAGCTAATAAAGAAAAATCAATTATTGTTGGTAATTATGATGAAATAAAAGAATCTGAAAAAGTAAAAAAATTTAATACGATTCGTATTTTTCTTAAAGAATTTGGTGGGTATTTAGGGTTTTTCCTTTATGCTTTATTCAATTTACATTACTCATTAACTAAGCGCAAACAAAACGCAATTAATCTATTTCACTCTTATATTTTGGGTATATGTATTTTCTTTATGTATTGGGCAATCCAGCCATTTGAGGATGTTACAAAGTTTTCTTACTATTTCATTTCGTTTGTTTCTGCTGCTATGGTGGTTTATGTTGTTTATCTATTTACAAAACATCGAAAAACTAGAATACAAAAACTAGAAGCGCAAAAAGCGCAACTACAAACGCAAAAAAAGGAAATTGCAAAATTTGCGTATCTAAATATCCCTGACGATAAGAATGACGAAATGATTGATGTATTAGATAAACACCTATAGCATGCCAAGAAAATTAGAAGAAGTAAAAAAAGATATAAAAGCCTTAAAAGAAAATACAACCTTATCAATAAAAGAAAAAGCTGTAGAATATCTAAAACTAGATAAAGAAATTGATGATCTTTTAAATGATATTTTAAGTAAAAAAAACGATGTACTTATTGATACAGAATCCCCTACTCCTTATTTCCAATTATCGAATAAAGTGAATCTTTGCTAATCTCGATCTTAGAGCATATCATTTCCATAGCTTGATATATTTGATCTATATGTCTTTGCTGATTTCTTACGGTCGCTTCTAAAGAGTTCCTTCCTGCTAGAGTGTCTTTTGTTTTTAAAATTTCTCCTTTCCCTGTAATCAACCATTCCATGTTTAAATCAGGAATAGCTGTAAATATATTTTCGATTGCGGTAGAATTCAATGGTGTTTCCTTTGCTTTTCCTCTAAAATTTGCAGATGTCATACCTATTTTATTGAAGAAATCCTCTTTCTTAATACCTTTTAAATCAATAACTTGAATAACTCTTTGCTTTATCATTGAAAATATATTTACCTTTTTTATTGTTAATTGAAAATATATTTACATATTTGTATCAGAAATCTATTAAATAAATATACAAACCGAAAATATATTTCAAATGTCTGCAACAAATATAAAGTACAAATATGTATTAAAAAAAGAGGTGTTAAGTAAACTTAACAATACTAGCAATTCCATTGCTGTAATATCTGTTCAAACAGGTATTAAGTATAGCACTTTAAAAAGACAATTAAAAGAAAACCACGAGTACCTAACCTTATTGTCGGTTCTCGAAAGTATTTCTGAACTTATAGGTAAACCAGTAAATCAACTGGTAAAAAAGTCTAAAGCTTAATTCTCTTTTTAATTTTCCTCCTTTTTTGCTATGAGCTATAAATATAACACATCTGATCTTTATGACGCAACAAGCGGTGGTTTAGATATATTGCATAAACACTTTCCCGATTGCGTTGGTTGCGAAACTTCAGGTAGCAAACATTTCAAATTTCGTGCCAGTGAAAAAACAGCAAGTTCTTCTCTTTTTAAAACTAAAGAAAAGTGGGTAATTAAAGATTTTGGAGATAATAGTTATGATGCTGTAAGCGCTGTTATGGATAAAACAGGACTACCTTTTGTCGAGGTTATAAAAAATTTATACTCAGAGTTTAATGTTGGCGAAAATAATACTGTTTATGCTCCTAATATCGAATTTAAACAGAATAAAGAAGAGTTACCAAAAACATATTTTAATATAGTTGCAAAAGAATATGAAAACCTTGGTTCAATTGGTCGCTTTTTAACTGCTTCAATAGCTAAAGACTATAATTTTCACGAAGTAGATTCTTACCAAAACATCACGAAAAAAGAGGGTAAGTTAATGATTACTACGAGTAATGAAAACTACCCAATATTTGCTTACTCTAACGATTTAAAAGTATGGGCTAAAACTTACAAGCCAGCAGAATTTAAACGTAAAAATAAAGAGGGTAAAACGGTTAGTTTTAAACACGGTTACTTAGGTTCAAAAGACAACGATTATATACACGGTTTAGATAGAGTTTTAAAGAACGTTGATGAAGATAGTATAAAGTCTTTATATGAAGATTTAAACAAGACGGGTAACAGAAATACTAAGAGGGAGATACTAGAAGAAATCAGTGATTTACAAGTAAAAAATATTATTATTTGTAGTGGTGGTTCAGATGGTTTAAATCTTGCTTCTATATCAGGTGATTATTACCCTATTTGGTTAAATAGCGAGGGGCAACAATTAACTTACGAGCAATACAGTAGATTAAGCAAGCTTTGCATAAATTTTTACAATTTACCTGATTTAGATAATGCTGGTAAAAAATACGCTTTTGCGTTAGCAAATAAATATTGGAACTTAAAAACAATATGGTTGCCAGCCTCAAAAATGGGGCAAAATGGCAAAGATTTTAGAGATTGGCTAAAGTATTATGTAAACGCAAATAAAAGCGGAATAAAACGCAAATTCGAAAACTTATTGTTAGTTGCTTTAAAATGTAATTTTATTGATAGTAACGATAAAGGTCGTCCGCAAATAAATTTAGCAAACCTGCATTACTTTTTAAATGCAAATAATTATTACAGCTACAAACAAGATTTAAACATTCAGGATAAAAACAACGAGGACACATCTTTTGTTGTGAAAATTGAAGATTATAAAGTATCTGTTCCTGAAACTTCTGAAATACGCAAATTTTGTATTGAGTATTTAAAAGATAAAGGTGCGTGTTTAGATAAAATCAACTTAATAAAACGAGCAAGAGCATTTTCAGTAAATGAATTAAAAAATATTGATGGTATTGATATTGATTTTAAGAATTGCAACGCCGTAAGTCAATTATTTTACTTCAATAATGGAATTGTTAAGATAGCAGCAGATAATATTGCTTTTAGTACTCAAAACACATCTGACAGTTATGTTTGGTCGCATAAAGTGGTTAATAAAAACTTTATAACACAAAAAAACTATTTTGAATATTATAAAGATGGTTCAGGACGTAATCGTGTGAAAATAGAAGATACTTCTTGCGATTTTATGGCGTATTTAATTAATGGTAGTCGTGTTCATTGGCGAAAAGAAATAGAAGAACCTTTTGATACCGTTCAGGAGCAAGAAAATTACAGAAAAGCTAATTTATTTACGCTTAATGGTGAAAAACTTACGGAAGAAGAACAAATAACACAAGAGCAGCATTTTTTAAATAAATGTTTTGCGTTTGGTTATTTAATACACCGATACAAAAGAGAAGATTTTGCAAAGTTTGTTTACATAATGGATGATGCTGTTAAAGAGAGTGACGATGATGCTAACGGAGGTACTGGAAAAAGTTTAGGAATTAGAGGTTTAAAAGAACTTTTAAACATATTTACGGTAGATGGTAAGGATGATGATATTTCTTCAAATAAACACTTATTAGGTGGGTTACAAAAAGAGCATGATATAATAAATATTGAAGATGGTAAAAAAGGCGGAGCTTTCGATTTTTTTTATAACAAAATTACAGGAGAAACAAATATAAACCCAAAAGGGAGGCAAGGATATTCTTTGTCGTTTGCAGATTCGCCAAAATTCGTAGGAACTTTTAATTATGGTTTAAACAAAAACAGAGGTGCCGATTTGCGTCGTTTGTTCTTTGTTTCTTTCGGTGATTACTATCATGCACATACGGATAACTTTAATAGTGAGCGCAAAGTATCTGACGATTTTGGGTATTCTTTTTTTCAAGACTGGAACGATGAACAATACAATAAGTTTTATAATTTTTTAATGCAATGTTGCCAGTTGTATTTAGCCAATGTAAGAAACGAATTTCTTGCACCTATGGATAATATTATGAGGAACAATTTAAAAGCGCAAATCGGAGATAATTGTATGGACTGGGCAACTGAGTACTTTTCTGATGAAAGTAGATTTAATACAAATCTTTTAAAAAGTGAGCTTTATTTTAATTATGAGAATAAAGTAGGTAAAAAATCAGCAGTAGGTATAGGGAAGTTTAAAAAATCAGTTGAACTGTATTGTAAAATGGAAGGATATGTTTTTAATCCAAAAGATTTAAGGGATTCTCAGGGTAGAATAATGAAAAACGAATTAGTAGCGGGTACTCAAAACAGAGTAAAAAAAGAATATTTCTACATTAAAAGAGAAGAAACGCAAGAAAGCGCAATAACTCAAAATCTTGATACAGATGTTGCATTTTAAAGCAATGCAATGGTGTTGGGATAATGGGGTTAAGTTTTCGCCTTTTCCAATGGTATCAAATGGTTCTATTTTAAAAATAGTAAAGAGCGAAAACGGAAATGAAACATTAGGAAAAGCTAAATACACTCCTGATAATGTATATCTAAAAATAAATGAGCTGTATATAACTATTTATAATAAAAACAACCCCAATGTGTAAAGAAACCACAGCAGTAGAATTAAACAGGTATAAGGATCAGTTAAACGCTTTGAAAAAGGACACCAGCTATGACAATCACGAAGAAAAAAGAAAAACGCTTGTTTCTTTTTATGAAGAAAAAATTAAAGACTTTGAAGGATCTGTTAAAAGTGTGCAAACATAAAAACAAATCAATAATTGTAATAGATGGCTTTGCTGAATGGGAAGTAACTTCTATGGTTTGCAATGATTGCGGAAACAAATTATAAGAAGCAATATCAAATAACTAAAAATCAAAATAGGGTTAAAATGAATTATACATTAGAAGATAAAATGACAAGTTTAAGAGCCGTTTCGATTGCTGTTATACTCTACATATTGGGTTATGCTTTAAAGCTTTCTGTTTTACTGTTTGAAATATTAACGCCAATAATTACCAACGATATTTTTAGGTTAATTGCTGCGGGTGTTACAGGTACAGCATTATCAAGTGGGTTATTAATTGTTTCATTAAGTGGTTCAAATAAACTTACACCTTACGCTATTGCATTCATGGATGGCTTAATGTTATTAATGGTATTTGATGTTTTCAATTCATCATCATTAAACGATGCTATGAAATCAGGCTTTATCTCCTTTTTTATGGCATTTATAGGCTACCAATTAATAACAGTATTTGCAGCGAAATATGAGCAAAGTAAAAGCGGAATCACGCAAGCCATTAGCGATATAGATACTGAACGTAGCGAAAAGCAGCAAGAACTTAGCGACCTAAAGCAAAAGCTTATCGAAATTCAGCAAACCACTTGCGAACATTGCCAAAAAGAATACCAATCTGTAAACGCTCTTAATGCGCATAAAGGAAAATGTAAAGAGAATCCTAAAAACCTCACTGAATAGATGATTAAAGAACTGATAAATGAATGTCTATTGTTTAGAACAAATGACAAAATAATAATGAGTATAGGGGCTATGATGTGGGTGGCAATTTTAATAATAGTAATAGCATTTAATCTGTAGAAGCGATGTTCGAATACATGTATAAAAAAGTTTGTGAACCACAAGGTTATTGTGTTTTCAGACGTAGTAAAAAAATAGGAAAAGATTTATGGAAGTTCGTTTATGTTAAAAAGGAAGAATTACCAAACGACACAGAGGTTGAATGTTTTTTTTGCAGCAAAAAAGTAATAAAATAATTTTTAGTAGATAGATAAATAAAACAAAAATAGTAGCTATTCTGCTACGCAATAAAATACAAAAAATGAATTATACCCCGAATGAAAAAATATTAGGATTGAACAATAACTCAAATCTTAAAGTAATGTTTAACGAGGAACTTTCTCTATTGCAAATATATCCAGAAAGTTTAATC
>CBDTZS010000152.1:0-7875 GCA_965364955.1 uncultured Tenacibaculum sp.
CCACCTACAGCAGCTAATACAATTAAAAACGGAGTGAATTCACCAAACTGTATTAAACTGAAAATTGCTGGAAAAACAGTTGCTATTAACGAGCCAATAGTTGGTATATAGTTTAATAAAAATATTAAAAATGCCCAAAACGGAGCGCTATCAACACCTACTAAAAGTAAAACAATATAACTTAAAATACCAGTAAGTAAACTTACATAGGTTTTCAAACGTAGATAATTAGAAATTGAAACCTCAATTTTAGATAACATAGATTGCATATTAGCATAACTACTTTCTTTCCCTTGAAACATTTTAATAAGTTTCTTTTTAAAGCTACTTTCTTCTAAAAAGATAAATAAGGCATAAATAACAATCATAAAAGTATCACCCAATAAACTACTAATTCCGTTAGCGATATTTCCTAAAACAGATCCGTAGTTAAAATCTCCTATCACCGATTTTATCGACTTGAGGATATCAATATGAAAGTAAGCATCTAAATTTTTTATAATTGAATCAATATTCGGTTCGTACTTAGAATACGATGTGGACAATTCGGCAATACTATTGGTAATAATCCCTGAAATGAAGCCAAAACTTAAAATAATTAAGGTAAAAACAAATATGTTGCTCAACCAAAAAGGAATATATTTTTTAGCAAAAGGTATTTTATAGATGGTTTTACGTATTTCACGAGTTAAAAACCAAAAAATTAAAGCAAAAACAAACGGAATTAAAATTCCTTTACCAATAACCAATGCGGCTATAACAGTAATTATAATAATGATAAAATTTACTGAGTTTTTCATTTGTTTTATCAGTTAGTACGTATCCATTTTGAAGGATTCAATTTAACTATATTTTTGAATAAAACAAAAAGTAATTTGGTTTTACCAGAAATTTTGTCGGTAAAAATTCTCCCTAATTTATCACCAGTTTTTATAGCATCACCTCGTTTCACATACACGTTTTCGAGGTTGTTATATGAAGAAATATAACTTCCATGTTGTATTAATACAGATTTTTTACCACCAGAATGTGATTGTAATGCTAATACCTTACCGTCAAAGACACTTTGTGCATCAGTGTTTGCTTTTGTAGTAATATGTAAACCAGGGCTGTTAATGTTAATTCCTGGGAATGTTGGGTGTGGTTGTACACCATATTTTCGAGTAATAATACCGTTTACGGGCCATGGCAAACTTCCTTTGTTTTGTTCAAAATTTGCTAATAACTTCTTTTCAGCTGCATTCAAAACAAACCCAGACGATGTCTTTTTGGTTGTTTTTTTCCCTTTATTAGCCTTCGCGATAGCGTCTCTAATAAGTTTATCAATACGAGCAGTTATACGCTTGTCTTCTTTTATTTTTTTTCGTAAATCTCGCTTGTATTTTTTTTCTTGTTTTTTAATTTTAGAAACTAATTTTTCTTGACTCTTTTTATCAGATTCTACTTGGTTTTTTTGCGATTTTTCATCGGAAATCAATAACTCTTTAGATTTTTTCTTTTGGATTAATGAATCATTAAAGCTTTTAATTTCATTAGATTTTATAATGATTTCTTCTCCTTGTTTTTTTCTGTAATCAGCGTATTGCTGCATGTATTTTAACCGCTTATAAGCTTGATAAAAGCTTTTGGAAGATAGTAAAAACATGGTTTTGTTTTGTTGAGATTTACTTTTATGGGTTTTTACAACCATATCAGAATACTCTTTCTTTAATTTTCTAAGCTCACTATTGTTCTTTTTAAGCTGTTTCTCGTTTGATTTTATCTCTTTTGATAGTTGGTGCGTTTCTAACTCTATAGTTTCAATTAAACGCTCTCTAACATTAATTTTTTGATTCAAATCTTTTAAATCATCTAAAGCGTTTCCTTTTTTCTTTGTAGCTTTAAATAATAGATTATTAATCTGTTTCATTTCCTTTTTAAGCTTTTTATGCTTTTTTTCCAGGACTTTTCTTTCTTGACTAAAAGAAGAAAAACTGACTAAAAACAGGCATAAAAACGAGATGTAAAAAAGAGTTTTTTTCATTATAATTTTATTTCTTTATATCCGTTAGGAATTTTAAAAGGAATACTCAATTTCGTATTAAACTCAACCGAACGTGTTGTGATATTAATATTCGTGAACTTTTTGTTTTGTTTGGCGTTTATGTTAATTTTTTCAGGAAATAAAACACCTTTTTTACTTAAGTACTTAGGATATGATATATCTAAACGCTGATTTTTTATTGAATTTACAATCGATTGTTTCTCTAATTTGTAATGATGTGGATTTACATAAAAAAAGATATCAAATAAACTCGATTGCTTTTTAGGTGATAGCTGATACGATTTATTATGAATCTCAACTTCATGTCGTTCAGATTTTACATTTAATAAAGACTGACCCAATAACATGTTTTGTAATTGTTGAAAGTTGATATCGGTTCCCAATAATTTTTTAAGCATCGAGAAATCTCCATCAAAATAATTTTTATAATATGGTGAGTAAAATTGAACTTTTTTTGGAGTTATTTTAGCCTTAAAAACAGTAATAAACTTGGTGCCTTTTAGCCAGATAACTTGATCTTTCTTAATTTTCATTCGTACTGAAAATCCAATTTTTTCTTTAGCGTCCCTATAATTTATTTTTAAACGTGCGTCCGTATTTTTTTCATCAAAATTAGAAGAAACATGTTTTTTTGCCACTCTTCGAGCAGACATTTCTTTAATTACTGTTGGGTTATCCGTTATGTTTTTACTTGATTTACATGAAGAAAAACCTAAGAATAGTATAATAAGTACTGTAAAATATTTCATAAAATTATAATAGTGAAGAAAAATTATTTTAGAATTTTAATTGCTTTATTTTTAAATAATTTTGCTTTTTTTGCATCGTTTAACCCCTCATAGGCCTTTGCCATTTCTAAAAATATTTTTGCCTCAATTTCATTGTTATCTATTACAAAATCAATGCCGTTTTGTAAGCTTTGTAAAGCTTTTTTATATTTATTATTATTATTAAGTGCTTTACCATGCATTAAATAAACAAAAGGTTGTGCAGGAAATAAGGCTAAACCTTGTTCGCTGTATTTTAATAAATCATCATGATTATTTACAGTCAACTTTTCTAATAAAAGCTTTAAACTATTAAATGATTTTTCTTTTTCAAATACTGTGTGTAAATCGGTGTTTATTACCTTTTTTTTAAGCTTTTTAACCTTAGGTTGTCTATTGGTTAATCTTTCTCGAATTCTGCGCAACCTTGAATTTAATAATTTAGCTTCTTTTAATTCAGATAACACCTTTTTTGCAGCAACGATATCTCTGTTTTGTAAATGTAAAAAAACTAAAGATTGTTTTTTCTTTGGATGATTTTTAACAATCTTTTCTTGAGTAATTATTGCTTCATCAAAACGAGCGATTCCTCTTAAAATTGTAACTTTATGCTCTAACATCCAAAGATTTTCAGGTTCTTTACTTAATGCTAATTGAATGTACTCTAAAGATTCAATACTTCTAGCTAACTTTAAATAATTTTTTGAAAGCTCAAATAATACCGATTTGTTATTTGGTAGCAGTTGATTACAGTTCTCTAAGTATTCAATCGCCTTTTTATAATTAAAAAGTGCTTTTTGTGAAAGTGCTTTAAAAAAATTATCTTGAAATTCGATGTTGTTTTTCTCAAGAAGATCTACTGAAGCAGGAATGCTGTCTTGTGAGTAGATAAAAACAGAATAGAGAATAAGGAAGAAAGATAAAAACACCTTAATTCCTGATTCTTGATTCCTTTTTTTGTTATGTAAGATCTGTATAATCACCTATACTTACCGATGTATAATTAGCATTATATTTTGCATGATTACCAATCATTGCATTCTCTAAATTAGCATTAGAAATATGAACGTTTGTTTGAATTAAGGAGTTTACAATCGTTGAGTTTTCAACAACACTATTCTCACCAATTGAAACATAAGGCCCTATTTTAGTATTTTTTAAAACTACATTTTTACCAACATAACAAGGTTGAATAATTTCTGAGTTTTCTAATACAACGTCATTAGCTACTAAATTGTTGCCATCAGCTTGCTCAAAACCTAAAACTTGTTTGTTTGTATCAACAGTGGGATCTTTTTTACCGCAATCCATCCAAGCATCAACTTTACCAGGAATAAATTTAGCTCCTTGTTGTTTTAAAGATTCTAGAACTTCTGTTAATTGAAACTCTCCAGAAGGTCTTATATCGTTATCAATTAAATGCTTTATTTCTTCACGAACTTTATCACCGTCTTTAAAGTAATAAATTCCGATAATAGCTAAATCAGAAACAAACTCCTTAGGTTTTTCAATGAAATCAGTAATAATCCCATCGTTTAATTTAACAACACCGAAAGCACTCGGGTCTTCCACTTGTTTTACCCAAATAGCACCATCTGCATTCGCATCTAAAGTGAAATCTGCTTTAAATAAAGTATCAGCAAAAGCGACTACACACGAACCGTTTAATGATTCTTTAGCGCAATAAATTGCATGAGCAGTTCCTAAAGCTTCTTCTTGAATATATACAGAACCTTTAGCACCTAAGCTTTCGGCAATTTTTAGTAGTTTATCTTTAGTATCCGCAGGAAATCCTTTAGCAGCAGTACCTATTATAAATGCAATTTCTTCTATTGGTTGATTTACAACCGAAGTAATATCTTCAACTAAACGTTGTACAATTGGCTTACCAGCTATAACTGTTAATGGCTTTGGAGTGGTTAAAGTATGAGGTCTTAAACGAGACCCTATACCCGCCATTGGAACTATAATTTTCATATTTTTTCTTTTCGTTTTTTAACGGTGCAATATACCATTAATATAGTATTGAAAAAAGTTACAACCCTTTAGGGATTGCCGCTATTAATGTTTTAGTATATGCTGTTTTCGGATTGTTATAAATTTCATCAGCATCAGCAATTTCTTCTATCTTACCTTTATTCATCACAACTAATTGATCAGCCATATATTTTACAACCGATAAATCATGAGAAATAAAGATGTAAGTAAAATTAAATTCAGCTTTTAATTGATTTAATAAGTTTAAAACTTGTGCTTGTACTGATACATCTAAAGCTGAAACGGATTCATCGCAAATAATTAGTTTTGGCTGTAAGGCAATAGTACGGGCAATACCTATGCGTTGTCTTTGTCCGCCAGAAAACTCATGCGGATATCGATAAAAATGTGCGGCTTCTAAACCAACTTTTTCCAACAAATTGAATACATATTCTTTTCGCTCTTTTGAAGAGTTTAAAATATGGTGAACTTTCATGGGTTCAAGAATGGCATTACCAACTGTAATCCTTGGATTTAATGATGAAAAAGGATCTTGAAATATAATTTGAATTTCCTTCCGTAATTTTTTAAAAGCCGATTTTGAAAGTTTCGTAATATCGAGTCCTTTATATATTATTTGTCCGGAAGTTGCGTTTTCTAATCGCAAAATGGTTCTACTTAAAGTCGTTTTTCCACACCCACTTTCTCCTACCAAACCTAAGGTTTCACCTTCATAAATTTTAAAGGATACATTACTTACCGCTTTTACAATAGTTGGTTTAGAAAACCATGAAGCATTAGATATAAAATTTTTGTGTAAATTTTTAATCTCTAATAGTGGAATCTGTTTGTATATTTCTTGATGAAACTCCTGTCGTTCTTCATTAGTATATAAAGAGGTGTTTACCGAGTCATTAATAAAGTCAGTTACAGTTGGTAGCTTCTTAAAACGTTTTTCTGTGTTAGGTTTCGAGTTTATTAAAGCTTTGGTATAATTATCTTTCGGATGTAGAAAAACTTGATTAGTTTTCCCTTGTTCGATAATTCTTCCTTTATACATTACTATAACAGTATCTGCTATTTCAGAAACCAGGGCTAAATCATGAGAAATAAAAATAATTCCCATTTTATATTCTTGTTGTAATTCTTTTAAAAGTGAAATAATTTCTTTCTGAACTGTTACATCTAAGGCTGTTGTAGGTTCATCTGCAATTAAAAGTTGTGGTTTACAAGCAATAGCCATAGCAATCATAACCCGTTGTTTTTGCCCACCACTTATTTGATGCGGATATGAGTTGTAAATATCATTAGGTCTTGGGAGTTTTACTTTATTAAAAAGAGAAATAACTTCTTCTTTTATCTTACTATTAGATAAATAGGTATGCTGTTGTAAAATTTCTGCAACCTGAACTCCACAAGTTAAAGTAGGATTTAATGAACTCATCGGTTCTTGAAAAATCATCGCTATTTTACTTCCTCTAACTCTTTGAAATTCTTTCTCATTATAGGTTAACAAATTTTGTTCCTCAAACAAGACTTCTCCTTTTATAGTAGCAAGTTTTGGAAGCAGTCCTAAAATAGCTAGAGAAGTTATCGATTTTCCACTTCCACTCTCTCCTACGATACCTAATATTTCTGTTTGTTGTAATCTAAATGAAACATTCTGAATAATCGAAGGTGCATTTTTAAAACTTATTTCTAAATTTTTAACTTGAAGCATTTGTGTAAAATTTTAATAAAAATACAACTAATATTTTTTAATTCTTTTTTAAAAAGAGGTATGAATCGTAATTTGTTGATATAAAGGTGAAAGATACAAACCTAGTGTTTTTATGGGATTACTAGGTGTTTATCTGTAGTGGTATTATTAAAAACACATCTTTATTGTGAAAAAAATAGGGTTATAGCCGTTTTTATTTATATTTGCCACTTATTTAACAAAAAATTAAGAGGTTTTATTGTCATTACAGTAATGGTATACCTTTTAATAATAATTAACTTATAACCCTTCAAAAATGAAACAAAAAATTACTTTAGCATTTTTATGCCTATTTTTTATTGGAGCAACCTTTGCTCAGCAAAAAAGAACCTGTCACGCGATGGAAAACTTAGAACTTCGCGAATCTCAAGACCCAGGTCTTAAACAAAGAATGGAAAAAATAGAGAACTTTACTCAAAGCAGAGTTGCCGAAATGGCGAAATACCAAGGGAAAATTTCTGGTTCAATAATTACACTTCCAGTAGTTGTACACGTATTATATACAAATTCAACTAATAATATTAGTACTGCACAAATTGAATCACAATTATCGGTATTGAATGCAGATTTTAGAAGAACAAATGCAGATGCAAATAATACATGGTCTCAAGCAGCTGATACTCAAATTGAATTTAAATTAGCAACAATTGATCCTAATGGAAACCCAACTACTGGTGTTACTAGAACTTCGGTAAGTACATCTACATGGGGAACAAACGATGCAATGAAAAATTCTTCTACAGGAGGAGTAAGCCCATGGAATACTTCTGAGTATGTAAATATGTGGATTGTTGATAATATAAAAAGCGGATCAAGTACTATTTTAGGATATGCGCAATTTCCTGGAGGAGCAGCCGCTACCGATGGAGTTGTAATGGCAGATCAATATTTTGGTACAACAGGTACTGCACAATCGCCTTTCGACGGTGGAAGAACAACTACTCACGAAGTAGGTCACTATTTAAACTTACGTCACATTTGGGGTGATGGAGCTTGTGGAACTGATGATTTCGTTTCTGATACTCCAGAATCTGATGCTGCAAACTACGGTTGTGCATCAACACATTCTTCTTGTGGTTCTGTAGATATGGTACAGAATTATATGGATTACTCAGATGATTCATGTATGAACTTATTTACTTCAGGACAAAAAAATAGAATGCGTACGATATTAGAAGCAGGAGGTTCTAGACGTGCTTTAGCTTTATCTGATAAATTTGGTACTCCAGTTGTATGTACTGCAACAGTGCCAACAGGCGTTTCAACTTCAGGAGTAACTTCTTCAGGAGCAACAGTAAACTGGTCAGCAGTTTCAGGAGCAACTTACG
>CBDTZS010000153.1:0-7796 GCA_965364955.1 uncultured Tenacibaculum sp.
TAATACAGTTTGGTGAATTCACTCCGTTTTTAATTGTATTAGCTGCTGTAGGTGGTGTACAAGTTGTGGTAGGAAACCTAATTGAGCCTAAATTATTTGGTAAATCACTAAACTTAAGCCCCCTAGTAACCATATTATCCTTAGCAGTTTGGGGTAAAATATGGGGAGTTACCGGTATGATTTTAAGTGTACCGATTACCGTAATTATGATTATTATCTTTTCTCAGTTTGAAAAAACAAAATCAGTTGCCATATTTTTGTCCGAAAATGGTGATATAGATAAGGTTTAAGGCGTTTTTACCCTAAGAACAACGCTTTTAACTCCGTTGCTTCTTTCGGATCTAGTTTACCTGCTAAAACTAAACTTAACTGCTTTCTACGTAAAGCACCATCGTAACGTTTCTTTTCTAATTCAGTTTCTGGAATAATAGGGGCAACTGGTACTGGTTTTCCTGTTTCATCAACAGCTACAAAAGTATAAATACCTTCGTTTACCTTTGTTTTTTCACCCGATTGACGGTCTTCTATCCAAACATCAACATACACCTCCATTGATGACTTAAAAGCTCTTGAAACCTTTGCTTCAACCGTAACAACACTTCCTACAGGAACCGATTTTGTAAAAGCAACATGATTTACCGATGCAGTAACTACAATTCTTCTAGAATGACGACGTGCAGCAATACTACAAGCTCTATCCATACGAGCTAATAATTCTCCTCCAAAAAGATTATCTAAATAATTAGTTTCTCCTGGTAAAACAAGGTCGGTAAGTACAGTTAATGACTCTTTAGATTCTTTAGCTCTCATCAGTTAAATTTTGATGCAAAGATATACATAAAGCTAAAAAGTAAGTAATTTAAAAGATGATTATTTAACCAATAACCAAGCGTCTTGGCTTACAGTTTCTTGAATTTGTTCTAACTCTTTACGAGCTTCTTCCTTAGAACTAAAACTCTTAAACGTTACTTGAGTTAAACCAAAAGCGTTTTTCCCTAAGATTTTAGCATCATAACCTAACTCTTGTAATTCAGTTAGTTTGTTTTCAGCATTTTTAACTTCTTGAAATGCACCTGCTATGATATGAAAACTGTGCTCAGTAGCTTTGGTAACATTTAAGTTGATTGTAGGTAACGGATTGTCGATTACAAAAGTTGCAGATTGTATTTTTTTAGCTACTGAATTTTCTTGACCAGCTAAAAATTCTTTTTCCGTTTGGTTTTGAATGCCATTCCATCCAGCATATCCTATTCCAACCAAAACTGCTGCTGTTGCTGCGTATTTTAAAAATACAGGCATTTTGTTTTCTTTCTCTTCAGAAACTACAGGTAACGATTTCACTTCTTGCTTAAATCTTTTTACTACAGGACTTTCAATTTCTGCCAATCCAAAAGATGCTGTTAAGAAATTACTAGTAACATTTGGTTCGAAAACAATTTGTTTAGCTTCGTTTAAAGATAATGTTCCTACTGATGCAATCTTAATAGCGATCGTTTCTAACTCTTTTTTCCATTCAGTAACTTCATTTGTAATAAAAGCTGTTGCTTTTTCAAAAGAAATATTTTTACTTGAAGCGATGTGATTAGCCAATAAACCATCGTTATGTTGCAAATACGAGTTAAAAGTAATTTGTTTTTTCGGTGGATAAAATGTCTGTGTAGAATCATTCATTTTAGCACCTATTTTGTTGGTCACAAAACCTCCAAAATTAGGAATAATTACGCAATCGTATCTGTATAATAAATCGTTAATGTAGTTAGCTAATGTCATAGTAACAAATGTAGTTTTTTTACCGAGCAATTTCTAGTTTGTCAATAAATTTTATCAACAGTTTTTTTGTATATTGATAATCAAATTATTGCTGCATGAAATCTGAAAAACTTTTGGCCATTCTACGACTACAAGCGACCAAAAACATAGGCGATATTTTAGCAAAAAAGCTAATTGCTACTACTGGTGACGTTGAACAGGTATTTAAAGAGAAACCTGCTACATTACATAAAATAAACGGAATTGGCACTCATGTTACAAAGCACTTATTCGATAATGAAAATTTAAGAATAGCAGAGGAAGAACTGAATTATATTCAGAAAAAAAAGATTGCTGTTTCTTATTTTTTAGAGAACGATTACCCGCAAAACCTAAAGCAATGCATAGATGCGCCTATTTTATTTTTTAAAGATGGAAACATAAACCTCAACGATCAAAAAATTATTTCAATAGTCGGTACACGAAAAATCACTTCTTACGGGCGTGAATTTTGCATTCAACTTATGGAGGATTTATCTAAATACAATCCAATAATTGTAAGCGGCTTTGCATACGGTGTTGATATTTGTGCGCATAAAGCGGCCATTAAAAATAACTTACAAACTATTGCAGTTTTGGCTCACGGATTAGAGCAACTTTACCCAAAGACACATAAAAAGTATATAAACGAAGTAAATGAAAACGGTGGTTTCATTACTGAATTTTGGCATGATCAATCACCACTTCGTGAAAATTTTTTAAAGCGGAATCGTATTGTCGCTGGTGTATCAAAAGCTACCATTATTATCGAATCTGCCGAAAAAGGTGGCTCGTTAGTAACTGCTGATATTGCGAACTCTTACAATCGCGATGTATTTGCTTTATCAGGTAGGTCTACCGATATTTATAGTAAAGGTTGTAATAACCTCATTAAAAATAACCAAGCGCATTTATTAACCTCAGCAGATGATATCATAAAAATGCTAAATTGGGATATTCAGCAATCAAAAACTTCTGCACCAGTACAGCAACAATTGTTTGTTAGTTTAAATGAAGCAGAACAAAAAATTTACGATTACTTACTGCAAAAAGGTAAACAAATATTAGATGTTATTGCTTTAGATTGTGACATTCCTGTCTATAAATTATCTTCTTTATTACTTCAAATGGAACTTAAAGGTGTTATTAAACCTTTGCCCGGTAAATTGTTTGAGGTTTAGTACCTTTGAAGCATGTCAGAAGAAAAATTAATGTCTCAAAAAAAACCTGCTTTTCCTGTTAATAAAAAGCTCTCGTTTTATTTAAAAAGGCATAATCGAACGATTCAAATCCCTATTTTCTATGATGATTTGTTGCGTTTTCAAGGAGCTGTTTCAGTATTTGACAAACACGATAATGATACCTTATGGGTACGTGTTTATTATAATGAGTTTGAACAAAAAGAAATAGATTTAAGCCTAAAAAAAGTATATAATATTTTATATTCTAACGGTTCTGATGCTAGTATTAAACATTTAAATGTTGATGCTATTGATTTTTGTACCTTTGGTAATTCTCAGCCTTTTAGAATAAAAGTACGTAATATTTTAAATGATAATTACACCTATTTTTATGTTAAGAAAACAGATGCCTCTCGTATATATGGTTTAGAATTAGAAGATATTTTATCTCCTTATAATTTAAATTTCTTAGTCTATAAAAACACCTTAATTGAAGAACATATTTCTGGTATACCAGGTGATGTTTTTATTAAAGATTACTTAGATGATTGTTTAGATATTGAAAAAAACCAAATTGCGAAAGAATTTGTAAAATTTAATGAACGTTGTATGATTCGTTTATTAGGTGATATGCGTTCGTATAACTATGTAGTAATACCTACGCACGATTTTGAAAACGTAGTCTATAAAATTAGGCCTATAGATTTTGATCAACAATGTTTTGAAGGGAAGTTTAAAGTTTATTATCCACAATTCTTTAAAGAGAATTTAAAAATGGTACAGCTTGTTGGTAACAAACTTACTTCTGAATCTATAGAACAATATAAATTAGAAGAACGATCAATTGTTTCTAAACGAATTTTAGGCTCACGCTCACGATTAAATCGTTTACTTACTGCAATGAAATCAGATAACATTTCAAATCCTGAAAAAATCAAACAATTAAAGGCTGAGATTTTTGAATTTACAGGAGATATAAATTTTAGAGATAGTGATGGAATGGGAGAGATATTACAAAGTGCATTATATTTTGTTCTAAGAAATTACGAAGATGTAACTATGAAAAGTATCATACAGCAACAACAAAAGCCGTATTAGTTTCTCTTGCTTCGAATACTCTCAATAACCACCGTTGCTAAAATTAAACTTCCGCCTACAAAAGTGTTCCACGTGGGAATTTCATTTAAAAAGATAAATGCTAAAACAATTCCGAATATAGGTTGCACACTACTTATAATACTCGCGGTTGATACCGAGAAAAATTGCAGGGAATGCACCATTAAACTATGGCCAATTGCAGTGGTTAACAACGCTAATAATAATACATATGGATATTGACTTTCGAAACCAGAAACATCCATAAAAAACAGCACAGGTACTAAGCAAATCGTAATAATTAATGTTTGGTAAAACATTAGCATTACTCCGTCATATTGCACTACATATTGCTTTAAAATTAAGATTCTAATCGAGTAGCATAATGCAGAGAGCAAGCCAAATAAAATTCCTTGAACATTTGAACTCTCCAAATTAAACTCGGGGGCTAAAATGTAAACTCCTAACAGAACCATACAGCCTAATACAATATACATAGGGTTGAATTTAATTTTTAAAAACAAGGGTTCTAAAAAAGCAATCATTACCGGAAATGTGTATAAAGACAACATCCCGATTGCCACATTTGATAGTTTTAGTGCATAGAAATAAGTAATCCAATGAATCGCCATAAAAATTCCACTAATAATAAACGGAATAATATGTTTACTCGATTTTATCTTTAAATCGACCTTTCTAAATCGGCAAAATAAATACAAAAAAACCATTGCCAATGCTGAACGAAACCATACAATTACTTCCGATGGCATTGCAATATACTTCCCTAAAACACCAGATGTACTAACAAAAAAAGTAGCTAATAATAAACCTGATATGTTTTTAATATGGTTATTCTGCATTGGTTATTTTTTTATTTCTTTTAAAAAATTGTGTAATTAGTATATAAAATATACTCGGAATTCCTACCCATAGTAGTTCACTTAGCAATACTTTAACACCTCTTTCGCTAAAAAAACGCTCCACTCCAATTGGTGAAACTTGTATTGGTCTAAAGGGAAAAAAATAACGTGTGGTATCGAAAGGAGAGAAAAATGCGACTCCCAAACCTCCAGTTGTTAATGCGTCTAAAACAGCATGAGATGCGGTACATATTGTAAAATACAATACCAGTACTCCTCCTTTTTTCGTTACTAAATATTTTCTATAAAAAACAGTGGTGATTAAAAAACCTAGGATTAAGGCAAAGAGTAGGGAGTGAGAAAACCCACGATGTCCCCAAAAACTCTCATATTTAATTCCGAAACTAAAGCCTATTACATCTGCATCTGGTAGTATAGCACAAATAGCCCCTAGTAAAAGAAACTTCCAATTTATTATTGCTTTCGAAAAACCTTTACCGAATGCTAAAGCTGCAACTGCATGCCCAAATATTGATGCCATTTTATATTTTTATACAGATTGCTTCGTTGTTCAAACTAATATAATATTCAAAAGTAAATGTATTTTTAAATTTACTTATTTAAGTAATTCATTTAAAACTTTTTCTGTTCTTTCATCTGATGGTTTACTCATATTTGGATTCAAAATAGTCCCCTTAGGTGAAATTAAAATAAACCTAGGAATCGAAGAGATACTAAAAGCCTCAATAAATTTTGATTCAAAAGAATTGTCTGAAAATAATTGTATTCCTTTCATATTTGTTGAAAGGATGGTTTCTTTCCATAAATTATATTTATCTTTTTTATCAACAGAAATACCAATAAAAACAATGTTTTTACCATGATATTTTTCTTCTAGTTTTTTAATGTATGGTATTTGCTGCATACATGGTAAACACCAAGTAGCCCAAACATCTATAAAAACATATTTCCCTTTAAAGTCAGTAAGTTCAACTATTTTACCATTTATATCTTCGAATTTAAAGTTTGGAGAATCGTTACCTTCTTTTGTTTTATTTACATTCTCATATAGTTTTTTAGCTTCCTTTAAAAACTCTCTGTTTGTGACATATTTTTTGATAAGCTTATAATATTCTTTTGATTTTTTAGGTATTTTAGAAATACCGTAGTAAAAATTGATTAATACTTCTAACTTTAAACTCCTGGTTTTTATTGTATTAAAAAGCATATCCATTTCATCTAAATCTTTCGCCATTTCAATTGCTTTTTTCCATTTTAAACCTGCTAAACTCTTATAAGCTGGTATTCTGCTATATAATTCTGTATTATCATAATTTATAGCCTTTAATGGTTTTAAATAATCTTTAGATGGAGTAATTATTTTTCCAAAATAAAACTTTTGCAAATTCTCATAATTATACAAATCTAATAAGTAATCATACTTTAAATTTTCTATTTCCTTCTCAACAAAAGAATCTTCAAATTTTCTATTTACTAGCATATCTTTCACCTCATCATTTAAGGTTTTTATTTGCTCTAAATATTTATTTTCATCTACTTTATAAAATTTTTCAGTTTCTTTTTTCTTATCTATATATAACTTTCTTTTTTCTATTAAATACTTATTTATTGTTGCTCCTTTACCTGAAAAAACAATAGTTTCTAAAAGATCTTTAGCATCAAATAAAATAGTTATATCATCATTCTTTTTTATATATAAATAAACCATTTCATTATTCTTTCTTAGAATATAATATCCGTCTGATACATCTATTTTTCCGGTATCAAATACTCCTGTAGTATCTACCTCAATCTTTTTTATTGTTCTTTCTACAAGGCTATGTAATGAAAAAGAAATCCCTTCTTTATAATTTTCTATTTTTCCTTTTAATTCTTGACCAAATACAACAGTTGATACTAGTAGTATTAATAGCATACTCTTTTTTTTCATAGCCTATTTTAATTATATAATTTATACTTTTTGCAAAATTTTTAAAGCTGTACTTACCGAATCAATTCTAATAAAAGTGATGAGTAAACGCAATCCGTTTTTGGTGGTTTTTTCTTTCATTACACAGCTTTTCGGATTTCGTTGTACATATTGCAACATCCTCGTGAATGCTTGAGTTTGATAAAAACCACTTTGTTGATCAGAAACAAAGTAACCAATCATTCGCTTTTGTTTTAGTATGACTTTTTCTAACCCTAATTCTTTTGCCAACCATTTAACACGAACACTGTCTAACAGGTCACAGACCTGAGTAGGTATTTCTCCAAAACGATCTGTAATTTGGCTTTCAAACGCTACTAATTCTTCTTCTGTTGTTAAACCACCTAATTTATTATACAAACTCAATCGTTCGGTTACTGAATTTACATAAACATCAGGGAAAAGAATTTCAAAATCAGTATCTATTTGTACTTCTTTTACATATTCTTTAGGTGTATTTTCATCTACTGGATATAAATCTTTAAACTCATTTTCTTTCAGCTCTTCAATAGCTTCCTGAAGAATTTTTTGATAGGCATCAAATCCAATATCATTAATAAATCCACTTTGTTCTCCTCCTAATAAATCTCCAGCACCACGAATTTCTAAATCTTTCATGGCAATGTTTAATCCGCTTCCTAATTCAGAATGCAACTCCAGTGCTTGAATACGTTTGCGCGCATCCTCCGTCATAACCGTATCAGGAGGCGTAATAAAGTAACTGAAGGCTTTTTTATTACTTCTACCAACCCTACCACGCATTTGGTGTAAGTCCGATAATCCGAAATTATTGGCATTATTAATAAATATAGTATTGGCATTAGGTACATCCAAACCAGATTCAATAATGGTCGTACACAACAACAAATCTATTTCGTTATC
>CBDTZS010000154.1:0-7794 GCA_965364955.1 uncultured Tenacibaculum sp.
ACTGCTGGTGCAGAAAAACGATCAATGTTATCTGGGGCAGTTCCTAAAATAAATCCTGCTCCTGTTGCCAAACCAATATATTGGTCTTGTGTCGTTGGATTTCTAAAACCTGTTTGAAAAGATGCTCTGAAGTTGTGATTTTTTGCTTCACCTGCTGCATATGCTACAGATACTCTTGGTGTAAAGTTACCCTCAAAATTATCAGATTTATCATAACGTATAGATCCAGTAAATTTCAAACGATCATCCATCGCTTTCTTTTGAATTTGAGTATAAACCCCATATTCTCCAAATTCAATTGGCCCACTAGCATCCGTATAAATTGTTCCAAAAGAATTTAATCTATATTGTCTGTAAGAACCTCCTACTTGTACTTCAGCCCAATCAATATAATCACGCAAATTTAAATTAGCATCTGCATGATAGTAACTAGTTTGGTCTTTAAACTTAGATCCTGTTAATAAATCTGGATCAGAAGTTACTTCATTAAATAACTTAGTAAAAGCTGGTGTTCCTGGTACAGCTCTACCACTATCTGCTGCAGCTCTAGCTATTGCATGCCTTGAAGCTGGAAGCCCTGTTGCACCTAAATATACTCCTGCATATTGTCCGAACCAATCTGCATTTGATTTCCATCTACTATTTATATTAATTGCTGCAAAACGAGTATCGTAAGAATCTCCTGCGTCTTCACCAGCATAATATCCTCTTACAAAAAAGTTTTTCCCTCTAACCTCTAATTTATGCTGCTCCATATAGAAGTTTGCTAAATTATAACGGTTTTGACCTTGGTAAATAGTATTACCTGTACCATATTTAGAATTCCAAATAATTTCAACTCTATCGTTACCTAATGGACGATAATGAATCGACCCATTAAATTTAACACTTTTAGCTTCGTTAGCCATTAATTCCTGATCTGTATAACCAGTTCTACTAACGTTACCAATAGCGCCTCCTAAATTTACAGAAACTTCATCTCCATAAACATTTGCTCCATCGTAATTAGGGTCATCAGTGTGGCTAGTTCCTCCTCCTGGAATATACCCTTCTCCAATACCATTCGTATTTCTATAATCAGTTGCATGCCATTCTTCTCCTTTTAAATAAGAAAAAGTTGCTTTTACTGCAAAATAATCATCAAAAGCATATGCCATTCTAATATTAGCATCGTAATAATTATTATCTCCAGCTGCCGCTTGACTAGTCATACCTCCTTTTAAACCAACACTAATTCCTTGGTCATCAAATGGGTTTTTACTCGTCATTAACATAATACCATTAAATGCATTGGCACCATATAAAGCCGAAGCTGCACCGGGTAAAATTTCAACACTTTTAACATCCGCTTCAGATATACCTAATAAGTTACCTATAGCAAAGTTTAAAGCTGGTGATGCGTTATCCATTCCATCTACTAATTGAACAAAACGCTCATTACCAAATGTTGCAAAACCACGAGTGTTAACCGTTTTAAAAGTTAAACCACCTGCATTAATATCAACACCTTTTAAATTTTCTAATCCATCGTAATATGATGCAGAAGCTGTATTTTTAATTGCTCTTGAATCAAAACGTTCAATTGTTACGGGAGATTCCATAACACGCTCTGGAGTTCTAGATGCAGAAATTACTACCTCGTCTAAAGAAGTTGCATTTTCAGCTAAACTAATTTCAACAACTTGGTTGTTTTTAGTAATTTCAATATTTTTTGACTGATATCCTAAAGAAGAAACCTCTATTGTAAAAGGCGGAGTATCTGTCACTCTCATTGTGAATTTTCCGTCAAAGTCAGTAGATGTTCCTACTGCTTTTCTTAAAACTTTAATATTAGCTCCTGGTAGTCCTCCTCCAAGAGATCCGTCAGTAACTGTCCCTGAGATGGTAGTCTGAGCAACCATCGCTGCTGTACCAAACAGTACAAATGCAATAAGTAATAGTTTTTTCATCATAATCTATAAATAAGTTGTTAACTGTTCTGCAAAATACGATTTTTTTTTATTTGTGAAAATTTATCTTTTATTTTATCATAATAGTACACTTAAGGGCTTCTTTTTATTAAATCTGTATTTTTATAACTTTTATATAACAAACATTATTTATCATCTTTTACAAATTGTATTTTTGCTTAAAATTCTGTTTTCATCTTGAAAATCATTAATTCCATTTTCGATTTTAAACCCACTCAAAAAACAATAGTTACTATTGGTACTTTTGATGGTGTACATATTGGACATCAAAAAATTATTCAAGAATTAATTGATGAAGCTAAATCATCTAATAAAAAATCTGTTTTACTAACTTTTTTTCCGCATCCTAGAATGGTGTTGCAAAAAGATGTTTCTATAAAACTTATTAATACGATAGATGAGCGTGCAAAACATCTTGAAAAGTTAGGGTTAGATTATTTAATCATTCATCCTTTTAGTAAAGAGTTCTCAAGGCTTACTGCTTTAGATTTTGTTCGCGACGTTTTAGTAAACCAACTAAACACCTCAAAATTAATTATTGGTTACGACCATCATTTTGGTAAAAACAGAGAAGGTAATATCGAGCAGTTAACCGAATATTCTCATTTATACGATTTTACTGTAGAAGAAATTCCTGTACAAGACATCGATGATGTTTCTGTGAGTTCAACTAAAATTAGAAAAACACTTGCGAGCGGGCAATTAAAAACAGCTAATGATTATTTAGGGTATAATTTTTCTCTAACAGGTGAAGTGGTTAATGGAAAACAATTAGGTGGTAAAATCGGTTTTCCTACTGCAAATATTGATGTTTCAGAAGACTATAAATTGATACCTAAAACAGGTGTTTATGTTGTTAAATCTATTATTGAAGACAATATAGTTTTCGGAATGATGAACATAGGAAACCGACCTACTGTTGATGGAGTTCATCAAACTATTGAAGTTAATTTCTTTGATTTTAATGCCGATTTATACAATCAAAACCTCACGATAGAATTACTTTATTTTTTAAGAGATGAACAAAAATTTGATTCGATAAACGATTTGGTTATCCAGCTTAAAAAAGATAAAGAAACATCGTTAAACTACATTAAAACAAACTTAAATTACTAAAATTTTACTTAGAAAGTAAACATCGTTGTTTAAGTCTACTGCTTCTGCTATCTTTGCGGTTCTTAAAAAAATAAAAAGATGTTACAGGTTCAGTTTATTAGAGAAAACAAACAAACTGTTTTAGACGGATTAGCAAAACGTAATTTTGCCAATGCCGAAGCAATTATTAATGAAGTATTAACTTCTGATGAAACTCGTAGAGCTACACAAGCTTCTTTAGACGATATACTTGCTGAATCTAACAAAATATCCAAAGAAATTGGTGGCTTTTTTAAATCAGGTGAGATTCAAAAAGCGAATTTACTAAAAGAGAAAACTGGTCAATTAAAAGAACAATCTAAGCAGTTAGCTGAAAAGTTAAACACTACCGTAGATACATTACAAGAATTATTATATCAAATTCCAAACGTACCTCACGCTTCTGTAAAAGCAGGTAAAAGTGAAGAGGATAATGAAAAAATTTTTAGTGAAGGAACTATTCCTGATTTAGGAGAAAACGCATTACCTCACTGGGAACTAGCTAAGAAATATGATATTATCGATTTTGAGTTAGGAACCAAAATTGCGGGTGCCGGTTTTCCTGTTTATAAAGGAAAAGGAGCTCGTTTACAACGTGCTTTAATTAACTATTTTTTAGATAAAAATGCAGCAGCCGATTATAAAGAAGTTCAAGTTCCTCATTTAGTAAATGAAGCCTCAGCGACAGCAACAGGTCAATTACCAGATAAAGAAGGGCAAATGTATCATTCTACAGTAGATGATTTATATTTAATTCCGACAGGAGAAGTACCAATTACTAATATTCATAGAAATGATTTAGTAAAAGAAGCTGATTTACCAATTAAATATACAGGCTATACACCTTGTTTTAGAAGGGAAGCTGGTAGTTACGGAGCACACGTTCGTGGGTTAAATCGTTTACACCAGTTTGATAAGGTAGAAATAGTTAGAATTGAACACCCTGATAATTCTTACCATGCTTTAAGCGGAATGGTAGAACACATTAAAGATATTTTACGTGACTTAAAATTACCATATCGTATTTTACGTTTATGTGGTGGTGATACAGGTTTTACTGCGGCTTTAACTTTCGATTTTGAATTGTATTCAACTGCTCAAGAACGTTGGTTAGAAATTAGTTCTGCTTCAAATTTCGAAACTTTTCAAGCAAATCGTTTAAAGTTACGTTTTAAAAACAAAGAAGGAAAAAGTCAATTCGTGCATACTTTAAATGGAAGTTCTTTAGCATTACCCAGAGTTTTGGCTGGGATTTTAGAGAACTATCAAACTGCTGACGGAATAAAAATTCCTGAAGTATTAGTTCCTTACTGTGGTTTTGATATGATTGATTAGATAAAAATAAAAAACCCCAAGTTTCAATTAAGAAACTTGGGGTTTTTATTAATCCACCCTTCAAAACGAATTAACTTATATGTTTAGTTGGCAACTACTGCTACCATTAATTTTTTGTATTTATTCATTTCTAATAATGCTTCAAAATATTGAGTTATCTGTCCTCTCTTCATAAACTCATTTGCATTTATCTTCGCTGTCTGGTATTGTCTGTTAAAATTTTTCATAGTATAAATTGTTTAGTCTTATTATTAGTAAGACAAAGTTCGTGCCAAAATGTTACAAGCCTTTCAAAAAAAGGATGAGTTTTAATACAAATTTAACAATTTTGTTCTGTATTTTTGATTGATGAAAAAAACCATTATTCTATTTAATTTACTGATTTTTAGTTTGTTTTGTTACTCTCAACAGAATGAATTTATTGTTGCTGAAAATTATTTCAGAAATAATGATTATGAAAAAGCAATTCAACTTTATAAAAAATTAAACGATAAAGCTCCATACAATACTACTTATTTAAAAAGGTTAATAACTTGTTATCAAGAAACCGAACAATTTTTAGTTGCCGAGAATTTGTTGTCAAAAAAAATAAAAGAGAAACCAACCTTAACATACTTAAATGTTATAAAAGGATATAATTTTGAGCGTCAACAAAACGATACTGAGGCCAATAAACAGTATCAAATAGCCCTTAATTCATTAGATAAAAAAGGGAATTACGGGAATATTATTGCTAATCTTTTTAAAAACTACAACAAATTAGATTTTGCGATTGAAGCGTATACAAAGGTTATGGCAAACAATCCTAAAGCGAATTACGGATTTCAACTAGCCCAAATTCATGGTGAAAAAGGAGATTTTCCTAAAATGTTTGAATCGTATGTTAATCTTGTCGATAAAAACAAAAACTACCTTAACAATGTAAAACGTTTTACGAGTAGATATATTAATGGTGATTCTGAAAATGAAAATAACATCTTATTTAAAAAAGCATTATTGCGAAAATCAATTAGTAACCCCAAAAATATTTGGAACGACTTACTTTCTTGGTTATTTGTGAAGCAAAAACAGTATCAAAAAGCACTTATTCAATACAAAGCATTATTCGCCAGAGATCCCGACAACTTAAGTAAAATTAATGAGTTAGGTAAAATTGCATTAGATAACAAAGATTATGAAACAGCTAAGGAATGTTTTGATATGGTCATTGAAAAAACCAATTACCCTAGTGATAAATTTAGAGCGATAAACAATAATATAAAAATTGCAATTAAAACAAAACAAATCGATGTAGATAAGCGTTTTAAGGCGGTATTTAATGAATATGGAATCAATAAAAACACTTTTCGTACTCAGGTAGCCTATGCTAATTATTTAACTTTCGCTAAAAACAACCCTACTGAAGCAGTGCTTATTTTAGAAAAAGCGATGGCTTTTGCCAACTCTAAGTATACAAAAGCAATGGTTAAGCTTAAACTCGGTGAGGTTTTAGTATACACTGGTAAATTTAACAAAGCATTAATTTACTTTTCACAAGTACAACTCAGTTTTAAAAATCACTTTTTGGGGCAGGAAGCGCGTTTTAAAGTAGCCCAAACATCTTATTTTAAAAATGATTTCAAGTGGGCTAAAGCGCAATTAAAAGTTTTAAAAGGATCTGCAACACAATTAATTGCTAATGATGCTGCAAACTTATTTTTAACAATTTCAGACAATCAACCTAAAGATAGCATTCCATCTGGATTAAAAGAATACGCAAAAGCAGATTTATTAGCTTTTCAAAATAAAGATAAAGAAGCTATTACTATTTTAAAAAGCATTATTATAAAATACAAAGGGCAACCTATTGAAGACGAAGCGTTGTTTAAACAAGCAAAACTTTTTGTGAAACAGAAAAAATATGAAGACGCTATTTTAAACTATGTTAAAATAATAGCTTTAGATAAAGAAGGAATTTATATTGATGACGTATATTATCAAATGGCTGAATTATATAATACCGAATTAAATAACCCCGAAAAGGCAAAAGAATACTATCAAAAGATTATTTTTGACCACGCTTCTAGCATCTACTTAGTTGATGCTCGTAAAAAGTTTAGAAAACTAAGAGGAGACACTATATAATATAAGAAAATTAGCAATGTATATATACAACGTAACAGTTAATATTGATGACAGCGTACATGACGAATGGTTAACTTGGATGAAAAGTCATATTCCTGAAGTTTTGGCTACTGGGCGTTTTTTAAGTGCAAAATTAACACAGGTTTTAGTGGAAGAAGAAATGGGCGGAGCAACTTATTCTGTTCAATACACCGCTAAAACACGCGAAGATTTAGACAATTATTACAAACACGATGCAGATAAGCTTCGTACTGATAGTTTTAAAAAATTTGCGGATAAAATGTTAGCTTTTCGTACAGAATTACGTGTTATAAATGAATTTTTTCCTCCTGTAGCTAGTAATTAGAATAAAGAACCCAATTTATTGAATACAAGACATTTTTCTTGACTCTTGTTTCTAACAATCTTTTATCTTAAACCAACATGACCGTAAGAGCAAAAAAACATTTAGGACAGCATTTTTTAACCGATGAAGGCATCGCTAAGAAAATAGCAGATGCATTAACTGAAGAAGGCTATGATAACGTATTAGAAATTGGTCCTGGAATGGGAGTTTTAACTAAATACTTATTAGAGAAAAAGCCTAAAATTACGGTAATGGAAATCGATTATGATTCGGTTGCGTATTTAAAAGATACTTTTCCGTTAGAGCATATTAAACTAGATACTACTTCTAAAAAATTCGAAATCCTTGAAGGTGATTTTTTAAAAGCAAACTTAACAGATGTTTTTAAAGGCAGACAAGTCGCTATTATTGGGAATTTTCCATATAATATTTCTACTCAAATTGTATTTAAAGCAATTGAATACAGAGAGTTTGTTCCTGAGTTTTCAGGAATGTTTCAAAAAGAAGTTGCTAAAAGAATCGCAGAAAAAGAAGGAAGTAAAGTATACGGAATCATGTCTGTCTTAACACAAGCTTTCTTTGATGTAGAATATCTATTTACCGTACCTCCTACGGTTTTTAACCCACCACCAAAAGTAGATTCGGGTGTTATTCGATTAACCAGAAAAGAAAATTACACATTACCCGTTGATGAAAAATTATTCTTTAGAGTCGTAAAAACTTCGTTTAATCAACGAAGAAAAATGCTACGTTCTAGCTTAAAATCTTTCAATCTATCAGATTCTTTAAAAGAAGACCCTATATTTACAATGCGTCCCGAACAATTATCGGTACAAAGATTCATAGAACTGACAAGAAAAATAGCTCAAGACATCACCTAAAGAT
>CBDTZS010000155.1:0-7654 GCA_965364955.1 uncultured Tenacibaculum sp.
TAATTGTTACACTTCCACTAGCATCTAACTGAACTGTTATGTTTTGTGTTACTGCTGCTAATTGTGCATTCGGATTTTGGTTTACTGTTATTACTGCGGTAGCAGTATTTGTATTTCCTGATGCATCTTCAACTGTTAATACTACATTATTTGCTCCTAAATTATTACAAGTAAAGTTATGTTTATCTAAACTCATAGAACTTATAGCACAGTTATCTGAAGAACCATTATTAATATCTGAAGAAGTAATATTTACTTGCCCATTAGTTCCTAGTTGAACTGAGATATTCTGAACTATAACTGTTGGTGCTATTTTATCTTCAACAGTTACTGTTACGGCAGCATCAACACTGTTTCCTGATGTATCTACAACTGTTAACTTAACAGCATTTGCCCCTAAATCTGAACATGTAAAACTTGTTTTATCTAAAGTTCTTGTTGCGATTGAACAGTTATCACTACTTCCGTTATCAATATTTGCGACTGTAAGTGTTCCTTGTCCAGCCGCATCTAATTGTAAGGTGAAGTTTTGAGCTACTACTGTAGGATCAATTTTATCTTCTACTGTTACAGTTGCTGTAGCTGTTACACTAGTACCTGAATCTGTTGCGGTTAAAGTAACTGTGTTTGCTCCAATGTTAGAACAATCGAATGTCGTCTTATCTAAACTTAATGTTGGGTTACTATTACATCCACTTCCTGATCCATTATCTATTTGTTGAGGCGTAATTGTTACACTTCCACTAGCATCTAACTGAACTGTTATGTTTTGTGTTACTGCCGCTAATTGTGCATTCGGATTTTGATTTACTGTTACTACTGCTGTAGTTGTATTTGTATTTCCTGATGCATCTTCAACTGTTAATACGACATTATTTACTCCTAAATTGTTACAAGTAAAGTTATGTTTATCTAAACTCATTGTACTTATAGCACAATTATCTGAAGAACCGTTGTTAATGTCTGAAGTAGTAATATTTACTTGACCATTTGTTCCTAACTGAACTGTGATATTCTGAACTACTACTGTTGGTGCTACTTTATCTTCAACAGTTACTGTTACCGTGGTATCTGAACTATTATTTGAAGCATCTGTTACAGTTAACTTAACAGTGTTTGCTCCAATGTTTGAACAATCGAAACTTGTTTTATCTAAAACTCTTGTTGCTATTGAACAGTTATCTAAACTTCCATTATCAATATCTGCAACGGTAAGTGTTCCGTTTCCGTTTGCATCTAATTGTAAGGTGAAATTCTGTGCTACAACTGTTGGGTTAACATTGTCAATAGCATTAACTGTTGTTATTGCTGATGCTACATTACTTACACTATTTGTGTCTTGTGCTACATTTGCTGGTACTTGTAATGTTACTGAGGTACTACAAATACTTGTAGGTGTTACTAATACCTTATATACTGTACCACTAACTAGTACGAAATTACTTAAGCTAGCTCCGGTTACTTGAATGTCATTCATACTAAAACCTTGTACCCCACTACTAAAATTAATTGTAGCTGTGTAAGCTTCTGAAATATTTGTTGGTGAATTTACAAATGTTGGAATCGGTGCTGGTATTAAACTGAAAACTGCTGTAACATTTTGATTACCATACATTCCTATATAAAACGGATTTGTAGTTCCAGTAGCACTTCCACTCCATTCATCAAATTGATATCCTGTTGCTGGAACCGCAGTTAATAAAACATTTGTTCCGATATCATAAGTTCCATTAGTTGGACTTACGCTTCTTGTTATAGACCCGTTTGTTGCATTCGTAGTTAAGGTATACTGAAATAAACCAAAATTAGCTAGAATAGTTTTATCACTATTCATTGTTAACGATAAAGGGTTAGCTGTTGATGTTACATCTCCACTCCAACCTAAAAACTCATAATTAGATGTTCTTGGTGTTGCTGTTAACGTTACGTTTGTATTATTAAGATACTGATTCCCGAGAAAATTATTAGTAACCCCGTCAGATACAAATCCGTCTCTTTGAGAATTAGTAATTGTAGTATTTACGTTTAATGTTCTTGTTATAGCATCAGAAACAGCATAAATAGTTTCATCAGAATTTAAAGTTATTACTAATGGGTTAGTAGGATTTGAGGCAAAACCTGTTCTGTTCCAACGATTAAAAAAATGATTAGCATCCGCTACTGCAGTTAGAGTTATTACTGTTCCATCAGCATATGTTCCATTTACTGGGCTAGGACTTGCTGTTACAGTTGTGTTTGTTTCAGAAATTATTAATGTACGTTGAATTGGACTAAATGTTGCAGTTACCGTTTTATCTGCATCCATTGTAATACTCTCTGGATTTGTCGTTCCCGTTACAGCTCCACTCCATCCGTCAAATTGATATCCTGAATCTGGTATTGCTGTTAATGTACTAGTATCTCCGTGATAAAAATAAAAATCTATAGGAGCTGAGCTACTTCTTGCATTTAAAGCACCTGTTGCATTTACAGAACCATTCGTTGCATTAATCGTTAATGTTCGTTGAATTTTACTGAAATTAGCCGTAACTGTTTTATCTGCATCCATCGTTATATTTAATGGATTTGTTGTTCCGCTTGCGTCACCAGACCAACTATCAAACTTATAACCTGTAATAGGTACTGCTGTTAAGCCAACCACTGTTCCATCATTATATCCTCCATTTGTTGGTAAAGTACCTGCTGTTATTGTTCCGTTTATTGCTGTTAGTGTTAAAACCCTTACAATTGGATCTGTATTTTCATAAGCTCCTAAATCTACCGTAGTATTAAAAATTCTTTGATTCCCTAATAAATCGGTTGTTATATCCGAAGGAATAACGCTATTGTTTCCTGCATCTCTTGCTGGAGAAGTTGCTTGTAATGTAAAATCATCATTTGCTGCATCTGTAAATAATGGATCGCTACTATCAGCACTTAATTGTCCGCCTTCGATAATAGAATTACTAACAGAAGCTGCTGTTCCTGCTGCAAGAAACATTGATGAAGCACTTCCGTTATCATAAATAATGCTATTTTTAATTGAACAATTACTAGCATTGTACATTCTAATAACTTTAGAAGTACCTGATACATTTTTTGAAAAAGTAGAATTTATAACATTTACATTAGCTGCACTTACACCTCCTGACGCTGACAATGTAAGCACTGATGCTTCATTTTCACAATAATTATTATAAAATAAACAATTTACTATATCTCCATTACGAACATTACTATAAGTTCCAGAACCTCCATAATAAAAAGTAGAATAATCTACAGAATAATTATCTCTAATAATAGAGTTTGAAAAATCAATATCTGTTCTAGTATGTGAAAGACCACATGGCCCAAAAGTATAGTACACTGCCATACCTGTAGCAGAATTATTTTCAATAATACAATTATTGAATTTCATATAAGTTTCTCCATTATATAAATTAGGTTGCACAGAAATAGCCCCTCCTCTTGAATTATAATATTGAGCTGAATAACTAGTAGGACAACTACTACTATTCGTTCCATTTGCATTTCCTCCTGAAATTGTAAAACCATCAATAATAGCTCCATCAGCAATACTACCTAGAAGTCTAATTACATGGTAACTATTATCTTGTCTTGTTGTTTCAGTATCTGTAATAGTAGTAGAATCATCTCCATTTAAATCACCAGAAAGAATGGTTACATTAGTTAATAGGTCTCTTTGAGAAACATGTGTTTCTGTACCATTAAAACCACCATAAATCTCAATAGATTTACTAATTAAAAAAGTAGCATTTCTTCCTGTACCCGATGTTGGGGTATAAGTTCCTGTAGCAACCCAAATTTCATCAATTGAAGTAACAGCTGCATCAATTGCATCGTTTAAACTTACAAAAGCATCCGCCCATGATGTTCCGTCATTTGCTCCTACTGCATTTTTATTTACATAGATAGCTTCCTTGTCTGTATTAAAAGTAACTGCATTTGTCCAATCAGATACAGAACCACTACAATTACCTCTTACATAAACGTCATAAGCAGTATTTGGTGTTAACCCAGTTAAACCCAATGTATTTACTGTTAAATTAGAAGTAATAGTTGCATTTGCTATTGCTTGACCACTTTCAACATAAGCTACATCCCAACTATTTTGCCCCGATATTGCACTCCAATTTACAGTAGCTGAATTTATAGTAGTATCTGCTACATCTACATTTTTTGGGAAACAAGGATCTTCATTATACAACAACAAAACTTGTGCTGCACTTAGTAAAGTTCCTTTGTAAATACGAATATCATCTATTTCATCTGTGTAAACATTTGTTGTAGCAATATTTCCTGTTTCATTATTTCCTATTGTTACAGGTTTATTTACAAAAATTGCTGGACTACTAGCCCAATTTGTACTATACGTAGGCTTATTATGAAGGTAGTCTACTCTTTTAACTCCATCTACATAAACAACATAATTTGCTTCTAGCATCCAATGGCTTTGTTGCCAAAAATAAACCCTCGATTTAACAGCTACAGTAACATGATGCCAATTTCCATCTGCTACATTAGTTGATGAAATTCTTGTTGTCCAACCAGTATTACCAGAAGTCGTTACACCTGAAGAATTTGAATAATTATATCTGTAGTTACCACTCAGTTCAATTTTACCATTTTTTAGAGACACAAACCAACCTCTATATCCAACTCCTGTTGATTGATTAACTCTCTCTGATTGATCTATAATAGTTCTGGAAACAGCATCATTAGTTGTTGTCTTTACCCAAAAACTACCACTAAATTGAGTTAAATTTTGTAATGAACTACGCTGTAAGTAATCTCCTCCTAAATTTATAGCACCTGTAGTATTCCCGAATCTATCTGTTGTAGTTGTTGATAATGTTCCTGTCTTTGTTAAATCATTGGTACTGTATGTATCTAACATACTGCCTGATGTAAACAAATACTCTCCATCTAAATTAGTTGTTGGAACTTGCGCAAACATGCTTCCTAAAGCCAACAAGGTTAATAATAATAATAGTATTTTTTGTTTCATAATGAATATTAATTAAATTTTTACTGCAAGAGTATTTGATATTATTTGTTTTATAACTAAGCACTTTGTGAATAGTAATTTGGGTTTGTGAATGAAATATTTTTAAAGAAGTTTACATAATCGATTAAATGGTTTAACGGTTATACTGCCGTAAAACTATTGCTTAAGGAGTGTCTGTGCAGCTCAAAAAATATTTAATTGAGTCAACAAGAGACTATTTGATTCAAAAAATGACCAAACACGTCATTTAGTAGTTATATTCGTTTTATTGAAATATTTTTGACTCGTCCTTTAAATAATCAGACAAATGTTATTATTGTTTTTTAAAAAAATATCTAGTTTTGGTGTAGATTCTAAAAACACAAATCAAAAAAACAAAACGATACGATTAATCAACCTCATTTGTATTTTATGGTATTTTGCATTTACACTTATTGGGTCCATGATACTTTTTGGCTTAATATCATATACACAAGAAAAATTTTATAAAGGAATAACTGTAAATATTGTTGGGCTTTTCTTAATAGCAATTATTCACTATTTAAATAAGAGTAAAAAGGCAACATTAGCTGCTTTTAGTATGCTCCTTTTTATGGCTGCCTATTTTTTTATTGTAACCACATATACTGCTCCTCAAAAATTTATGGAGTTTTTTTACATATTATTACCCATAATTGGTTTAGTGTTTTTTGATAAGTATGTTTATAGTTGGTTGCTATTAGGTATTTGCATATTGATGTTTAATTACACTTTTATTTTTCTTGATTTTTATCAATATGAAGGAGTATTGTTTTTACCCCCTTTAATGATTTGGCTGTTTATTATAAATTTTTTAATTGTACTTTATTTTAAGAAATTAAATCATAATAATGAAAAATTATTAGAACTAGAGAGAGACAAAGTACTGTCTGATAAAATCATATTAGAAAAACAAGAGGCTAAATTGAGAGAATTAAGTGAATTTAAATCTCATTTTTTCGTGAACCTATCTCATGAAATTCGTACACCACTAACCTTAATTCAGGGCTACACTAACCAAATTGATTTAAAAGATTCTGAAGAAATAAATAATGAGAAACTTGATATTATTAAAGCACAGTGCAAACAAATGCAAGATATTATTAATAGTATAATGGATTTAAGTAGAATAGAAAGTAGTGAACTACAACTAAGCCCTAAACATGTAGACTTACAGGTTTTTCTAGAAAAACATTTTGTAGATTTTCAAGGTATTTTTCTTAAAAAAATATTGCTTTTCAATTAAATAATGAAGCAAAAAACATCACTATTCTTATTGATCAAAACTTATTTTCTAAAGCACTAAACAACTTACTTAGTAACGCATTAAAATTTACCGCTACAGGAGGTACTGTAACTATTAATCTCCATTTTATTAATAATCAACTAATCATAGAAATTAAAGATAACGGAATTGGTATTCCTAAAGATGAAATAGAATTAGTTTATGAGCGTTTTTATCAAGTAAAAAATGACATTACTAAAAGTCAAGGAAGTGGTATTGGTCTTGCCTTTACTAAAAGTATTGTAGATGCTCATCATTTTTCAATCAAGCTAAATAGTGCTTATAACTTGGGAACGAGTTTTAGTATTTTAATTCCTCTAGAGTATACAAAATCTTATGAAAACTCATTAAGAGAAGAAGATTTTATCTTATCTGAAGAAGCCAAAACAACAGAACACCTGGTACCAGGAACAATCTCAAAAAGCATACAAAAAATACTTTTGGTAGATGATCATGAACCAATGCGATTGTATTTAAAAGGGGTGCTAAAAAATTATTCTGTTACTCAAGCAGGGAACGGAAAAGAAGCATTAGAAATACTTAAAGAGAATAATAGTTTTGATTTAATTATAACAGATTACATGATGCCCGTAATGGATGGTGAAGAATTTGTGAAAAAACTAAAGCAAAAACAAAACAAAACCCCAATTATTGTCTTAACAGCACGAACAGATAACCAAGGGAAATTATTTATGCTACGCTTGGGTATTGATGGTTATTTGCACAAACCTTTTATGGAAGAAGAGCTATTAATAAATGTGCATAACTCTTTAAAATTATATAAAAACATAAAAGAATTTGACCAAAAAAATAGTATTTCAGTGGTTAAAAAATTAAACACACATGTAACTAAGTTTAATACTGAAATCACTACTTATATCAACAAAAACATGACATCCAATTTACTTAGTGTAGATACTGTTGCAGATTATATGAATGTTTCCCGTAGTACATTAAACCGTAAAACTAAAAGCTTACTAGGTTTAACAGTTAACCAACTCATTGTAGAAGTGCGTTTGGCCAAAGCTAGAGCTTTGAAATTAGAAGATCCTTTAGCTTCTAAAAAAGAGATCGCAGAAGCTGTTGGGGCTTCTAATACAACTCACCTGTTTAATAATTTAAAGGAACGATACGGAATTTAAAATATGATATTTTATAATAAACGTTGTAGAGTTTATAGGAAGCACGGATAAAGAAGAAACCTTATAGCTTAATGTGCTATAAGGTTTCTTCTTTAAAAAATTCGCTTTTTACGATTAACAATAGTAGTGCTTAAATAACTAAAAACCATCTATGAATTAACTTATGGGCAAGTTGTATTATAGCTTGCACCTGTATCTTTT
>CBDTZS010000156.1:0-7642 GCA_965364955.1 uncultured Tenacibaculum sp.
TTGACATTGGTAATAAAATTGGACCAATTCCACCGAAAGCATCAGAGATATTCCCGCCCATATCTTTAATCACGTAGTTTCCTAAAACCATTGCGGCTAATACAGTTGCAACGTAAGAACCAAATAAATCAGCTCCCATACCAGCAACATCACCTACATTGTCACCTACGTTATCTGCAATTGTAGCAGGATTACGAGGGTCGTCTTCAGGAATACCTGCTTCTATTTTTCCTACTAAATCTGCCCCAACATCTGCTGCCTTTGTATAGATACCTCCACCAACTCTTGCAAATAAAGCTATAGATTCAGCACCTAAAGAAAAACCAGCTAATGTTTCTAATACGATGGTCATATCCATCGTATTTGTCCAAACACCTCCCATAAAGAAGTAAAAGAATGCAATAAAGAAGGTTGTTAATCCTAAAACAGCTAAACCAGCAACTCCAAGTCCCATTGCAGTTCCGCCTCCAAAAGATATTTTTAAGGCATTTGGTAAACTAGTTTTTGCAGCTTGTGTTGTTCTTACATTTGTTTTAGTTGCTATTTTCATTCCTATGTTTCCTGCAAAAGCAGAAAAAATAGCTCCACATATAAACGCGATTACGATTAAATAACTTGTTGTTGGAACAAAGTATGCTACAATTGCTAGTAAAATACTGACGACGACGACAAAAATTGCTAAGAGTCTATACTCTGCGTTTAAGAAAGCTAGTGCGCCTTCATAAATGTGGTCAGAAATTTCTTTCATTTTTCCATCTCCAGCATCCTGTTTCATTACCCAGGATTTTTTAAAAGCCATGTAAATTAAACCTAAAACAGCCATTACAATTGGCATCCAAATCATTATTGATTCCATATATTATTGTTTGATTAGTTAATTAATGTTCGTAAATATAACAAAATCAATAACTAAACAAAAAACCTCTCAGAATGTTCTGAGAGGTTTCGGGTATTTCAGGTAGAAATTTACTTGTTAAATTGTAAAATCTCCGTTTGTTTTATGTTCGCTATTCTCATAACGTTCAATACATTTATCTAAGATTTCATAAGCTTCGTTTGCGTCTCCCCAACCACCTACATCTACTTTTTTCTTTTCTAAATCTTTGTAAACTTGAAAAAAGTGAGTAATTTCTTTTACCTGGTGAGGGTTCATGTCTTTTAAATCATTCAACTGACTCCAAATAGGGTCAGAAACAGGTACACAGATAATTTTTTCATCTTGACCTTTTTCATCTGCCATATGGAAAACACCGATAGGTTTAACTTCCATAACACACATAGGAAAAGTTGGTTCAGCTCCTAAAACTAATACATCTAATGGATCACCATCTAAAGCTAAAGTTTCAGGAATGAAACCATAATCTCCAGGGTACATCATTGATGAAAACAACATTCTATCAAAACGTATTTTTCCTAAATCAAAATCGTATTCGTATTTATTTCTACTTCCTTTTGGTATTTCAATTAAAACATCTACTGTTTTTCTTTCTTTTGCAGTCATATATCTTCTTGCTTTTCTTCGTTTCTAAAAATCGGATTGCAAAAGTAGCAATTTATTAGGATTTTAGAATAAAAAAATGGTTATTTTATAGTTAAGTGAATGATTATAAGTCTGGTTTAATTCCTATACGAATTGCAAACTTAGGAGACGGAGGTATTATTGATCCTGAAGGAGGAGTGTAATTGCTTCTCCAAATAGCATCAATACGTAAAAAACGTAAGTTACCATAACCAATGTTTTCAAGACCAACACTGTACTCATAGTACACTTTGTTAGGAGTATTGTAATTGATGTTTGCTGCCCCATTACTATTTATTAAACCATCGTTGATAGCTCTATTTTTCTTTGAAATTGTTCCGTATGCTGCTCTAAAAGTGACCAAGCTTCGTAGCTTTAATTTTTTTAATAAAGGAATTCTATTAAAGATAAACCCGTTAAAATGCTGCTCGAAATGAGTTGCTAAATAGGCGTCCGTTACAAAATCATAGTAATTTAATAAAGCAAAGGTGTTTTTTGTTAATGATAATGTTTGGTTTGCTGGAATTACATTTAACAAACCTAGTGGTACGGTCCCGAATGTTTTTCCTGCTTCTAAAGTAGCGTCTAAAATTCCAAATTTACTTAAAAGAATCGGTTGGTTGTATTTGAATTGTAGTTTGTCATACGTATGAGTTCCGTTAAAGACACCTTTATAACCTCTGCGATAGTTTAGTACTAATGTAGGGAATATATTACGACCAAAACGCCTTTCAACGCCTAAGCCATATACAAATCGACCAGGGGTAAATGAAATATAAATATCGGAAGCTACATCTGTTATTTGTGATTGAATTTTTCCATTTGCATCACGATAATCCATAGAGAAATTCGTTGGAGAAGCAGATTTTATTGTAGCATGCGAAAAATTTATACCTACGTGTAAATTGTTTTTAACTTGAAAATCTAAATTAGTTGCTATTTTTTCTACTTTAGATAAAAAGAAGTTATCACCTCTAGAAAACAATGCGTCAGTACCAAAAGTGGTACCTAGAAGTTGTGTTGTGTTAAATAAAACGCTTCCAAGTTGTTCAATATCTTTTTGATATGCTAATCCAACAACTATTCTAGGCTGATATGATAAAAGATAGCGACTTTCAATACCATATTTTATTTTTTTGTCTTTGAATCCGTAAGCTAAATGTCCGCCTAAACGAAAACGATCATCTTTTGATTTGAACGTTCTAAAACCTAATTTTGTTCTAAAACCCTCTACTTGGTTGTTCGCGAAAAGAGTCCATAAAGGACCAAATTGAACACCTAATTTAGTATTTACATATCCACTAGCAACGGTGTTTATTAAGCCGGTAATGTTTTTAATTTGTTTTTTTTCTTTTACCTCTTTTATAAACTCATACGTTGAGTTACTTTCCTCATTTTCTTTTGATTTCCAATATGTGTCTTCTTTTTTGTATTGATCAGGTCTTGTTTTTACAACCTGCTGATTATAAAAGTCTTTTGGTAAAGGTTTGTCTAATATGTATTTATCAAAAAGGATTGTTTTTTTGATTGTTAATCCTTTGTTACTTTCATTCTTGTCAACAAAGGTAAAATCTCCTTCGTAAGCGTTTTTAGTAGAAATATATATACTGTCATTTCTTACATCAAACTCTTTTTCAAATGATAAGCTTCTAACAAAGTTTAAGTTGATACTTTTATGAACTTTCATTTTTAACTTCTTGATACAGAAGTTCTTATCTGCTACCCAAAAGTTCCCTTGAAAAGCTAAATCTCCATCTCTAATAGGGAAAAAATAAATGTTATATAATTTCACATTGTCTTTAACAATACTGTCGTAGAGGACATAGTCATAAGTAGCAAATCCGTCAGTTGATAATGGGCTAACGAAAGATTTTCTTAATAAAGTAATATTGTTTTTAAAAACATCAATATTTTGAAAAGTGTTTGACATTCGGTCAAAAACAAAACCTTGTGCGCCTAATCCATCCGCCTTTTCAGCTTCGATATCTGTTCTAACATTATCTGTTTTATTATCTCCGTATACGTTTGCAATTTGCTCATTTAAATAAATAGGGATGTAATAATTAACTCCATCACTATCATATTTTACTTTATCTATAGTTTTTTTATAATCATTTTTGAAAATCTTTTTTAAGAAAATAGTATCTAGGTTATTTAAACCTATTTCAATTGCAGTATGCTTTTTGTATTGGTAATAATCGACTAAATCAAGTCCGTTTTTCCTTTTCCTTTTCCAGATTTCTTTTAAAATTCGATAGGCAGGGTTTTCTTTTTTCTTTAAACGTTTCTTTGGCTTTGAAACAATTATAACTTCTTCTAATTGATTTATACCTTCCTTAAGAGCAACATTTAAATACTTGGTCTTTTGACTAACTTTTATGGTTTGTGTTTGATAGCCGATAAAAGATATTTCTAAAGTACCTCTATATTTTTTGGTTTTTAAAAAAAACTTCCCATTATCATCGGTTGTGGTGCCGTAGTTCGTTTTTTTCAAGAAAACGTTCACAAAAGGCATTGGGTTGTTAAATTCATCAACAACTTTACCTTTTAATGTAAGTTGAGAGTATAATGAGCTGGAAATCAGAATAAGTAATAGTGATAGCGTATTTTTCATTTTTTTATTACTGCAAAATCCTTCTGACAGGTGTCAAAAGGATTTTTGTTTCTTTACAATTTTTATTTTTTGTTATTTCTTAATATATAAAACATCTTTCACTGCTTTAATAACATCGCTAGCATTTGGCATCCATTCTTCTAGTAAAACTGGTGAATATGGAGCAGGAGTGTCAGCTGTTGTGATTCTTTTTATAGGAGCATCTAAGTAATCAAAAGCTTCGTCTTGAACTCTAAAAGTTATTTCAGATGAAATACTTCCGAATGGCCATGCCTCTTCTAAAATTACTAATCTATTTGTTTTCTTTACTGATTTTAAAATAGCGTTATGGTCCATTGGACGCACGGTACGTAAATCGATAATTTCAATTGAAATACCTTCTTTAGCTAATTCATCAGCAGCTTTATAAGCTTCTTTAATAATTTTACCAAAAGAAACGACAGTTACATCTGTACCTTCTCTTTTAATATCTGCAACTCCAATAGGAATAATATATTCTCCTTCAGGAATCTCCATTTTGTCTCCATACATTTGTTCTGACTCCATAAAAATTACAGGATCATTGTCGCGAATAGCAGCTTTTAATAAGCCTTTAGCGTCGTATGGGTTAGATGGTACGATTACTTTTAGTCCTGGAGTATTTGCAAACCAGTTTTCAAAGGCTTGCGAGTGAGTAGCTCCTAATTGACCAGCAGAACCTGTTGGACCACGAAAAACAATAGGGCAGTTAAATTGACCACCAGACATTTGACGAATTTTAGCTGCGTTATTGATAATTTGATCAATACCAACTAAAGAGAAGTTAAAAGTCATGTATTCAACAATTGGACGATTCCCGTTCATTGCAGAACCAACCGCAATACCACCGAAACCTAATTCAGCAATTGGAGTATCAATAACCCTTTTTGCTCCAAACTCATCTAACATTCCTTTTGAAGCCTTATAAGCCCCGTTATATTCTGCTACTTCTTCACCCATTAAGTAAATGCTTTCATCTCTTCGCATTTCTTCACTCATAGCTTCGCAAATAGCTTCTCTAAATTGTACTGTTTTCATACGTTTTATTAGTAGTTGTTTATCAAGACTGCAAAAATAATAAAAATAGAAATAAGAAATAGGTTTTTAACTTAAACAAATCATTACTTACATTTGTAGTGTTCTATTATTGATTAAGCTCAATAGGATAAAAAATTTACTATGCATGCATAGTAAATTAAAAAAAAGACGTAACTTCGTCGCTCAAAATTAAGTTTCTTAAAAACAACGATATATGAAAATATTAGTTTGTATCAGTCATGTTCCTGATACTACTTCGAAAATTAACTTTACTGATAACGATACAAAGTTTGATACTAATGGAGTTCAATATGTTATAAACCCTTATGATGAGTTTAGTTTAACTCGTGCGATGTGGTTTAAAGAAAAACAAGGTGCTAGTGTTACAGTGGTCAATGTTGGAGGTGTTTCAACTGAGCCAACTTTACGTAAAGCATTAGCTATTGGAGCAGATAATGCAATTCGTGTAAATGTAGATCCTACTGATGGTTTTATGGTCGCTAAAGAATTAGCTGAGGTTGTTAAAAATGGAGGGTTTGACTTAATCTTAGCTGGTAAAGAATCGGCTGATTATAATGGGCAAATGGTTCCAGGAATGTTAGCCTCTTTAGTAGATTTTAACTTTGTAAACGCATGCGTAAGTGTTGAGGTAGATGGAAGTAATGTAACGTTAAGTAGAGAAATTGACGGAGGTGAAGAAAAAGTGTCTTCAACTTTACCAATGGTCGTTGCTGGTCAAAAAGGAATTGTAGAAGAAAAAGATTTACGTATTCCTAATATGCGTGGTATTATGATGGCGCGTAAAAAACCTTTGGCAGTGATAGAATCAACTGGTGTTATAGCTAGTACTTCTACTCAGAATTTTGAGAAGCCAGATGAAAAAGGAGCAGTTAAGTTAGTTGATAACGTTGATGATTTAATCGATTTATTGCATAACGAAGCTAAAGTAATTTAAAAGTAAAATTTAAAATCACGTCATTGCGAACAAAGTGAAGAAATCTGTTTAAAAAGATCACTTCGTTATTCTTACATCGTTAATGATATAAAAAAACATAAAAATATGTCTGTATTAGTTTTTGCCGATTCATCGGAAGGAAAATTTAAAAAAACTGCTTTTGAAGTAGTTTCATACGGAAAAAAAGTAGCAGAGCAGCAAGGAAGTGACATGGTAGTTTTAACCATTAACGGCGGAGATGCTTCTGAATTATATACTTACGGAGCTGAAAAAGTTATTGAAGTAAAAAATGACTTAACATCTTTTAATGCAAAAGCATACGCATCAGTTATTAAGCAAGTAGCAGCCGCAAAAGGAGCTGATACTGTAATTATTGATTCAAGTATCGATGGGTTTACGGTTGCACCATTAGTAGCCGTAGCTTTAGAAGCAGGTTATGCTTCTAACACGGTAGCTTTGCCAAGTAGTACAAGTCCGTTTGTTGTAAAAAGAAAAGCTTTTTCAAATAAAGGATTTAACAATACTGAAATTTCAACAGAGAATAAAGTAGTTGGTGTTGCGAAGAACTCATACGGAGCTCATGAAAATCTGGTAAACGGATCAATAGAGAATTTTAATGCGACTTTGCCAGAATTAGGAGTAAGATCTGAAAGTGTTAGTAAAGCAAGTGGTACGGTAACTATTGCAGATGCTGATATCGTTGTGTCGGCGGGTAGAGGGATGAAAGGTCCTGAGAACTGGGGAATGATTGAAGAATTGGCTGCGGTTTTAGGAGCGGCAACTGCGTGTTCTAAGCCAGTATCTGATTTAGGATGGCGTCCACATAGTGAACACGTTGGACAAACAGGTAAGCCAGTAGCATCAAATTTATATATTGCCATAGGTATTTCTGGAGCAATTCAGCATTTAGCAGGTATTAATGCATCGAAAGTAAAAGTAGTTATTAATACAGACCCAGAAGCACCTTTCTTTAAGGCTGCAGATTATGGTATTGTTGGTGATGCTTTCGAAGTAGTACCTCAATTAGTAGAGAAATTAAAAGCTTTTAAACAAGCGTAATTTTATTGGGCAAATTTTCTTTTTGTAGAAATTAGAGGACAACTCATAATTTTTAGTAAATTGTGCCCACTTAAGAAGGCTGTCTAAATTTGAAGCGTAGCGCCTAAAATTAGACAGCCTTTTGTTATTTATGATAATTGTACATGAGTTTAATTAAACTAACGATTAAAGGGATTTCATATAGCCAAACTCAAAGTGGAGCTTATGCATTAGTGCTAAGCGAAATGGAAGGTACAAGAACACTCCCTATTATTATTGGAGCATTTGAAGCACAATCTATAGCAATAGCTTTAGAAAAAGAAATCCGCCCACCAAGACCACTTACACACGATTTATTTAAAACGTTTTCTGATAGATTTTCTATCAAAGTAACCCAAGTTATTATTCATAAGTTGGTTGATGGCGTGTTTTATTCTAGTTTAATTTGTGAACGAGACGG
>CBDTZS010000157.1:0-7545 GCA_965364955.1 uncultured Tenacibaculum sp.
GTTATTTATCCTATCCAGGGGTTTCTGTTGACTATTCACCGAGAAATGACGATGGTAGTTTACCACATTATCGTTCCATGCTTTTTCAAAACGATTCTAGGCTCGATTCTTTCGATTTTACAATTGATGATTTAGAAGTTAGTTATGAATCACAAACTATTGTAATATATTATTCTTTTCAATGTTTGGTAAAGAATATTGGGCTAAATAAAGAATTAAGAATAGAAGATGCGCATGGAAGATACACTTTGAAACTTCAATAGTTGCTCGTTAGCAACATGTTTTTTTCATATAAAAAAAGACTGTCTACTAATTAGGCAGTCTTTTAGGTTATATATAATGTACTTATATTTATTCTTCCTCACTGGCTCTTTCAATAATATTCTGAGGCAATGCTTTTTTTGCTTTAGCTCCCATTTTCTTTAATTTCTCAACACTGGTAATTAAATTACCTTTACCATCAACTAATTTATTCATTGCAGAATTATAATCAGCTTTAGAAGCATCAATTTTCTTACCAATTCCGATCAAATCTTTTAATAAGCCATCAAACTTATCATATAAAGCACCTGCTTGTCTTGCAATTTCAATAGCATTACGTTGTTGTTTTTCATTATTCCACATTGTATCAATCGTACGCAAAGTAGCTAATAAGGTAGTTGGTGTAACAATAACAATATTTTTTTCAAAAGCTTTATTATATAGCGAATTGTCTTGGTTTAAAGCGACTGCAAATGCAGGTTCAATAGGTACAAAAAGTAATACAAAATCGGGTGATTCTATTTTATAAATATCTTCATATTTCTTTTCAGATAATTGCTCTACATGGCGCTTTAATGAATTAACATGCTCTTTTAAAAAACGTTCTCTATCTAAATCATCATCAGTATTTACATATTGTTCATAGGCTGTTAAAGACACTTTAGAATCGACAATCATCTTCTTGTTATCTGGTAAATGAATAACGACATCTGGTAAAACACGAGCGCCTTCATCATTCGTAAAACTTTGTTGTACGTAATACTCTCTATCTTTCTCTAAGCCAGATTTTTCTAAAACACGTTCTAGCACTAATTCTCCCCAATTCCCTTGTATTTTACTATCTCCTTTTAGGGCTTTTGTTAAGTTAATAGCTTCTTTGCTCATTTGAGTATTTAACTCTTTTAACCCCACTAATTGTTCTTTTAAAGCAGAGTGCATAGAAATACTTTCTTTTTGTGTATTATCGACTTTCTGTTCAAAATTTTTAATTTTCTCTTGAAGTGGATTTAATATGTTTTGAATATTTTCTTTGTTTTGAGCAGTAAATTTAGTTGATTTTTCGTCTAAGATTTTATTGGCTAAATTCTCAAATTCTTTGGTGAATTTTTCTTGTAATTTTTCTACTTCTTTTTTATTTTCATTCAACTTTAATTGAATGTTTCTAAGCTCTTCATTTTTTCTAGCTAATTCGATACTAGAAAATTCTTTTTCTCTACGTATTTCTTCCGTTTCTTTCGTTTTTTCTTTTAAACGATCCTGAATCTCAACTTTTTGAGTTTCTAGATTATATTTTTTGATTTGTAGGGTAGCTAATTCCTTTTCTAAATCAGTAATCAACTGTTTAACCTTTAATTTAGATAAAAGGTTTCCAATAATAAAACCAAGAATTAAGGTAGATATAGCAACTAAACCAATTAATAGGGAAGTATTCATTAGAATTTTGTAAATTTAGAATAGTACAAATATAGAGCAACATTGGTTAATTTTGTTTCATTTTTATATAGAAAACCGTAATATTGACCTTCATAACTAAGAGATGATATCTAAATTTATATATACCAAAATTTTAGGGTGGAAATTAGTAGGCGATTTCCCAAAGGATTTAAAAAAATACATTGTCATTGGTGCTCCACATACAAGTTGGAAAGATTTTCCTATAGCTGTATTAGCAAGAAATTCATGGGGAGTTAAGATTAATTTCATTGGAAAGAAGTCATTATTTAAACCTCCATTTGGTTTCATTTTTAGAAGTTTAGGAGGAGCTCCTGTAGATAGAGCTACAACAACTAATAAAGTAGATGCAATTGTAAATGTTTTTAAGGAGCATGATGAGTTTAGATTGGCACTTTCACCTGAAGGGACTCGAAAAAAGGTAAAAACTTGGAAAACTGGCTTTTACTATATAGCGAAAGGTGCAAACGTACCGATAGTTATGTTCACTTTCGATTTTGGTAATAAACAAGTAAAACTTTCAGAACCTTATTATACGACTGATGATATAAAGAACGATTTTAATACTTTTTATGACTTTTTTAAAAATATAAAAGGAGCAAAGCCTGAACTATTTGAAACTCCTGATAAAATGATTTAGTTTTTAATAAAGCAATACCTATTAATTTAATAGGTATTTTAGTAAACAACCTCGGGGCAATCCTAGAGGGCATTAATAAGTAACAAATTTTTTATATTTCTACGCAAGTATCGGGGTATTAAACCCACTGGTGGGAATAAAAGTAATAAGAAACTTAATTGATAGTATTTCCTATAAAGTGTGATTATCTTTGCCGAAAAATATTTTTATGCCAAAACAGTTTTCAGATTTAGGGATTAATGAAAAATTACAACAGAGTTTAGTCGATTTACAAATATCTGTACCAACAGATGTACAAGAAAAGGCCATTCCTGTTATTCTAAATCAAAAAGAAGATGTTGTTGTTTTAGCTAAAACAGGAACAGGGAAAACTGCTGCATTCGGTTTGCCTTTATTGCAATTGATTGATGTAGAAAACACCAATATACAAACGCTAATATTAGCACCTACAAGAGAATTAGGACAACAGATTCATAATAATTTAGTTTCTTTTGCCACTAATAGTTCAGAGATAACGATCGCATCTTTATGTGGTGGTACCCCTATTAAACCTCAAATAGAACTTTTAAAAACCACAACACATATTGTAGTGGCAACTCCCGGACGTTTAGTTGATTTAGTAAACCGTGGAGCTATAAATATAAAAGAGATAAAACATTTCGTATTAGATGAAGCTGATGAAATGGTAAGTTCTTTAAAAGAAGAAGTAGATATCATTATAAAATCAATTCCTAAATCTAGAAGAACACTATTGTTTACAGCAACCATGCCTGGTGCAATAAAACAGTTGGTTCAAAATTATATGTCAAAACATGTAATTCAGATAGAAGCAGATATGACTACAGTTGGTCATCAAGGAATCGATCATCAATATGTTGTTGTAGAACCTATAGAAAAATTAGAAGTTTTACTTCATTTTTTAAATTCTAAAGAAGGCGAACGTGGTATTATATTTTGTAAAACCAAAGCAGCGGTTAATAAACTAGCCAAAAACTTGGCAATTAACAAGTTTTCTTCTGGCGCTATACATGGTAGTTTAACACAAGGTATTCGTGACCGTATAATGGGACAATTCAGAGAAGGCTATATTGATATTTTAGTGGCTACAGACTTAGCTGCTCGTGGTATTGATGTAAAAGAAGTTTCTTATGTTGTTAATTACCATTTACCAGATACTTATGATACGTATGTACATAGAAGTGGGCGAACGGCTAGGGCAGGAGCAAAAGGACTTTCATTAACTATTTTACAACAAGAAGAGGTTAAAGATATTCCTGATTTTGAAAAGGAACTAGGTATCGTTTTTAATAAGTTTATAAAAGCAGATGCAGAAAGTATTGAGGAGAATAACGGATTGTTATGGGCAAAAAAGATCTTTAAAACGAAGCCTAACCGTAATGTGTCTGAAGATTTCAAAGCTAAGGTAAAAACAATATTCCATCATTTAACAAAAGAAGAGCTAGTAGATAAAATATTGGCGAACTATTTAGCTCAATCCGGTGCTACTACGAATTCAAAACCGGAGAAGTCTAAAAAATAACAAGTAAATGAGTCGCAAAAGATGTTTGAATTTCATGAACATACCCTATAAATACTAGATTTATAATTATTATAAAATAAATCAATTATTCTGTGTTTATGTTAAAATATGGCACCATCTTTGCAAATAGATAAGTATAATAAATTTAATTACATTACAATGAGTAAAGGAATAGTAAAATTTTTCAATGAAACTAAAGGATTTGGTTTTATCACTGAAGAAGGAGTAAAAAAAGATCATTTTGTACACGTTTCTGGATTAATCGACGAAGTACGCGAAGGTGACGAAGTTGAATTCGATTTAGAAGAAGGTAACAAAGGCTTAAATGCTGTGAACGTAAAAGTTATCTAAAAAATATACTTTAAGTTTTAAAAGTCCATCAATGTTTGATGGACTTTTCTCTTTTCTCAAAAAGAGATAAAATACGTTTTTTTCTTTTAAAGATGGACTCAAGTTGAGTTTTAGAGGAAAAAAATAAAGAAAATCAAGAAAAATACGTAATTTAGGATTATATTGGGGCGATTAGGATAATCACCCAAAGAAAGGTACTTATCTATACTCTAAATTAAAACTAGTTTTATAATTATATATTAATTAATCTTATGGCAAAATCTCAGCAATCATTTAACAAGAATGAAAAAGAGAAAAAGCGTTTAAAAAAACGTGACGATAAAAAAAAGAAAATGGACGCTCGAAAGGCTGATATAAGGGAAAATGGCCCAACTGGAATTGAATTTGCATATACAGATGCTTATGGAAATTTAAGTGACACTCCGCCAGATCCGGATCAAAAAATAGAAATTAACTTAGAAGATATACAAGTTAGTGTACCTAAAACTTTAGAAGGAGATAGAGAAGCTTTTGATCCTGTTAGAAAAGGATCTGTTTCATTTTTCGATTCATCTAAAGGATTTGGTTTCATTATCGATGCTGCAGATCAAGAGAAGTATTTTACACACGTAAGTGGTATTATTGATGAAATTACAGAAAATGATAAAGTAAGTTTCGAACTTGAAAAAGGAATGAAAGGTATGAATGCTGTAAAAGTTACATTGATTAAATAATATTTAACTTTAAGTATTGATACGACTATAAATCATTAGCTCTTTATTTATTAGAGGCTATAATGAATATTAAATGAGATTTGCCTTTGGGTTTATCTCATTTTTTTGGTTAAAAAAAGAAGGAACGTCAATAAAAGTTATTGACTATTTTTAGGTAAAGAAGTCGTTTATACCTACTTTTTATTATTTCTAAATTAGGATTGAATAAGTAAAATTGAATACAAATATTTAGTTTTATAATAAGTCGATTTTCAGGGGCTTTTTATTATAGAATACTCAAAATAAATTCATTAAAAAGAGGTAGTTTTGTGCCCTGATAAAAAGTCTGATTATAAAGGCAATACTTTATTATTAGGAGCATACTGAAACAGCAAAAATAAAATAGAAGTAGTTTGAAATGAGTGAAAATAAACCGAATCTAGACATAGCATCTTGTATCACCACACTACAAAAATTATTAGAGGATACCAATCAACTTTTTGAATTACCAGAAGCGCAAAGAGTAGCGTTATTTAAGGCCGCAGGTGAATTAACGAGGCCCAACCGTACGGAGTTTGAGCGTCGAAGAAAAGATGCTAAAAAAGCAGCGAAACGTAAAATGATTGCGAAAGATACGCATGCTAGAAAAACGACAGGTATCCGTTCTGCACGTGAATCTGCGTTATTTGTAGCTCCAAAATTACTAGGTGCAGCCGCAATTATTGAAGATACCTTAGAATTAGAATCACCAAGAAATTGCTACGTTTGTAAAACAGTATACACCAAATTACATCATTTTTATGATACGATGTGTAAAGACTGTGGAGATTTAAATTATGCAAAACGCTTTCAAACTACGGATTTAAAAGATCAAGTAGCTGTAATTACAGGTTCTAGATTAAAAATTGGATATCATATAACTTTAATGTTGTTGAGATCTGGCGCTACTGTAGTTGCTACTACACGTTTTCCGGCAGATTCTGCTATCCGTTTTTCTAAAGAAGAAGATTATAAAGATTGGAGTGATCGTTTGCATATTCATGGACTCGATTTAAGACATATACCAAGTGTAGAGATTTTCTGTAATTATATAGAACAAAAATACGATCGATTAGATATTTTAATCAACAATGCTGCACAAACGGTAAGAAGACCTTCAGGTTTTTATTTCCATTTAATGGAAAATGAAAAGTTACCAGTAGATAAACTTCCTAAATTAGCGCAAAGATTATTAAAAGACCATACAGGGTGTTTAGAAGAATTATCTAACTTAAGTGTTGCTACCTCAAAGACAAGTAAAAACAATGTATTACCAGTTACTTGGCATGGTCCAGAACCTGGAATCGGTTTGCGTAATTCAGCAGAATTATCTCAAATACCGTATAGTTTTGATAACTCATTACAAACAGCAGAAGTATTTCCAGAAGGAGAATTAGATGCCGATTTACAGCAGGTAGATTTAAGAAAAACCAATAGTTGGCGTTTACGATTAGGTGAAATTGAAACTACAGAAATGGTAGAGGTACAGTTAGTAAATGCTGTTGCTCCTTTTGTTTTATGTAATCGTTTGTCTAATTTAATGATGAAAGAAAACACCGGTAAAAAGCATATTATCAATGTTACGGCAATGGAAGGGAAGTTCCATAGATTTAAAAAGGTAGATAGGCATCCGCATACCAATATGGCAAAAGCAGCCTTAAATATGTTAACGCATACATCAGCATCAACTTTTGCGAAGTCTGGTATTTATATGAATGCTGTAGATACAGGTTGGGTAACAGATGAAGACCCTGCTGAATTATCTAAAAAGAAAGTAGCCATTCATGATTTTCAACCACCATTAGATATTGTTGATGGTGCAGCACGAGTTATGGATCCGTTAATTGATGGAATTAATACAGGTAAACATTGGTGCGGAAAATTCTTAAAAGACTATTTTCCTATCGATTGGTAGGCAGTAGTTATTTTCTGGCATCATCTTTGCATTCTAGTTAGTAATTATTAAAATTAAATATAGTATTATTATGAGTAAAGGAACAGTAAAATTTTTCAACGAAGCAAAAGGATTTGGATTTATTACAGAAGAAGGAGTTGAAAAAGACCACTTTGTACACATTTCAGGATTAATCGATGAAATTCGTGAAGGCGACCAAGTTGAATTTGACCTACAAGAAGGTAACAAAGGATTAAATGCAGTAAACGTAAAAGTTATCTAACATATACTTCAAGTTATTACAAAAGCCCATCATTATTGATGGGCTTTTTTTGTTTTGAAATTCTCTTTATATATATCGTTAGTTGAGGCTTTTAATAGCACTGAAGATTAAAGCTAAAATACCAGTTAATAGAACTTTAAGCTTAGAATGTAATTGTCTGAAGCTAATGAAGAAAAGAGTTGTTTTTTACCTCAATTCTTTGTCATGTACAGGTATTATTTCGTTCTATTGTTAGTCGGACTTCTGTAGGCAAAGACATTCTCTTTTGCAATTTTCGGCTTGTGTTTTGGCTGTAGCGAATTGCAAATGTGTAAGACTTTTAGCGTTGGGTTTTTAGTAACAACTTTTATTCTCTTGAATTGGCGGACAAGCGACTGTACCGTAAGAGCAATA
>CBDTZS010000158.1:0-7514 GCA_965364955.1 uncultured Tenacibaculum sp.
TATATCTATCCAATAATCTATTAAAGACAGAGTTTAGATAAACAGAAACCTTGTTATTTCAACGGCTATTTTAATAATGATTTTTAACGGTCAGACTATGGTTATTACGGGAATTATAACTAGTGAATTTTCGATTAAACACTTAGTCAAATTTTTTATTTGGTGGACTTTATAAATATACACTAACGACTATATAAAACATTGAAACGCCTAATAATTATAGTTTTTGTTAACCTCAGTTTTTATGTATGGAGCTTATCATTCCATTGTATTGACTTTTCAAATCAGAATTGTCATTTATCGTTGTAGCTTTTTTAATCTAAATAGCAGCTTTTTCACAATTAGATTCTCCTTTTAAGTAAATATATTACAAGTATAAATTTCCATATGCTTTCCAATATTTAGATTAACATTGACTCAATATTGTATTCAATTTCATTAGACGTTTTCAAGGTCAGATTGTAATTTTTAAACTCTTGATTTGTTTACAACGCTGGGATAATATGTCTCATCAATAAATTTACTTTACCAATGTTCACTTCTACTAATGGTGGACGATATTGTTAGGGGTTTTCTAACATTACTATTTTTTAAGACATATCGCATTCTTGTTACTTGATCTTTAGTAAACATATTCATACATGCATCATTGGTATAATCCATATAATTTTGTGTGAGAGAAGGTTCGCTATTACAAGATATATTTCCAGTTCCATCACAGTTTCCGGTTCTTCTTGATACAGCAGGCGTATCTTCGCAATAATCATCAAATTCCATACAATTTGCATTTTCTTTTTTCCCCCAAAGATGTTCTAAACCTAAAAAATGTCCCATTTCATGAGTAAGTGATCTTCCAAGGTTCGAACCGCCTACTAAATCTGATGTGCCAAAATGAGGTGTCGAAATCATTATTCCAGTAGTGGCATTTGGGTTTGCATCTTCAAGGCCTGGTAAATCTGCTAGTGGCACCGAAGACTGGCCTAAAACTATATTTGGTTCAAAAGGGAATACCCAAACATTAATATAATCTTGTTTATTCCAATATCCATAATAAGGGAGATCATCAAAAAACCAATCATTTCCTGTATCAATAACAATATCATTTAAATTTACTCTATTAATACCATTGGTTGGGTTTCCATCGAGATCTATTTCTGCTAGTTTAAATTCTATCTTGGTATCTGTTCCTAAAGGATGAGTATTGTAACCTAGAGTTCCTGCTTTTCTTCTAAAATCATCATTTAAAGTTTTAATTTGACCAATAATACGTTCATTTGATAGATTATAGCCTGTTCCAACTTCTTTTCCTGTATGCACAATATGAATTACAACAGGAAGTATGTAAAGAGTTTTTGTTATTTCTATTGAAGGTTGAACTTCATCATCTTTAGAACAACTTAATAGCAGTATACTTGATAGGGCTATTAGAATATATTTTTTTTTCATTTTTTTAGTAAAGTATCCTCCACTTGACATCATGGATGTTTATAATTTTAAATTTACTCGCAGGGCAATTTCAAATCTTCAGTTAAAACTTACCATTAGGTTTCCTTTTTTGAGTTTTTAGGATATTCATTATACAAGTTATAGTTTTAATACGCCCAAACGCAATAGAGTTTTTAGCAAGCAAATTTCTAAATTTTACTTGCTGAAAACTGTATATTACTCCATCACAAATTGATTGTCAAACTAAAAACTAGGCGGTCAAGATAATTTAAAATTTAATTCGTTATTGACTACAATTTCCGTCTAAAATATTTTGTTGAGTTGGATTGTAAAAATTAGACATAACACTGAATGTCCCAGTGAAATCTGACAGAAGTGGTTTTATTCCACAAAAATCTCTCAATTTTGCGTTATTCAATATAGATAGGTCTGGTTTCCCTCCATTAAATCTAAGATTTGTTAAGCCATCTAAATCTATCAAATCCTCATTCAAATTTATAAAAAGAGAATTTCCAATAGAAGATAAACTATCTAAACCAATACTGGTTAACCCTTGATTATAAGATAGCATGATGTCATGCCCTACTGTAGTAAGATTGGTGAAGTCTGTAAGATTCTTTAAGCCAATAATTTTAGATATAAAAAGCGATCCTCCAATACTAGTAAGAGAACTTAAACCATTCAGATTTGAGAAGTTGGTAGGTATTGAAGGCTCAATGACAACATCTCCTGTAACTATGGTGTATCCCATACTTCCAAAATTATCTACTTTTTGTTGGGTATTTAAATATACATCACCTGAATATACAGTACTACCAGTAGTAAAGCTTATTTTTTCGCCATAGGAAGTTCCTACACTATTGGTAGCATAGGCTCTTAGGTAATAAGTAGTATTTGAAAGTAACTCTGTTAAGTAACTGGTGAAATTTCCTATTCCTGTTCCATCTGTTGTCTTAGAGTCAGCAGTGCTTGGTGTATTAGAAATACTCCAACATACCCCTCTAGCTATAATATTGCCTCCACCATTAGAAGTAACATTCCCTCCACTTTTTGATGTTGTTGCGCTAATTTCTGATATAGCTTCACTTGTTATTGTTGGAAGAACTACAGAGATAGCACTTGTGGTAAAACCAAGCTCCTCACCATAAGAGGTTCCCATATTATTGGTAGCATAGGCTCTTAGGTAATAAGTAGTATTAGGAAGCAATTCTGTTAAGGAACTGGTAAAGCTCCCTGTTCCTATTCCATCTGTTGTCTTCGAATCAGCAATGTTTGGAGTATGAGAAGTACTCCAACAAACACCTCTGGCTATAATATTGCTTCCACCATTAGATGTAACAGTACCTCCACTTTTTGATGTTGTTGTGTATATTTCTGAAATAACTAGGCTTGTTATAGCCGGAAGAACTACAGTGGCAGTATTTGTGGTAAATTCAATCTCCCGACCATAAGAAGTGCCAAAATTATTGCTTGAATAGGCCTTTAGGTAATAGGTTGTATTAGGAATTAATCCTGTTAATGAACTGGTGAAACTCCCAATTCCTGTTCCGTCTGTTGTTTTGGAATCATCAATGTTTGGTGCATGAGAAGCACTCCAACAAACACCTCTAGCTATAATATTGCTTCCTCCATTGGAAGTGATAGTACCACCACTGATTACCGTTTCAGAGGTTATCCCTGATACTTGTGTACTGGTTACTGTAGGGTTTGTTGGGTTGGGTACTGACCCTTCTTCTTCTGATGAGCAACTGAAAAATATAATAACTGCTAAAAACGATATAATTTGCATTCTATAAGGAAAACAAAATGAGTTTACTTTTTTTTTCTCATTTTTTGCATTTCTAATAGTGAATATGTACTCTCTTCTCATAATTTTGTTTTCTGTTTTAATAATGTATTATCGGCTTAAAATCGCGAATGTTTATAATTCTTACAAATCTAATTTCAAATCTTCATTTAAAACTCATACGATACTCTCTATTTTTTGTACTTTTAGGACATTATCATGTTTTATGAAAGCGATTACCATACTAAATATTGAACAATTTGAAAATGAAATACCCATGTCTGACTTTTATAGTAATGACATGAAAAGCCATTTAGAGAAAAATAAAAATCTATTTTATAAGCCACATATCCATGATTTTTACCTCTGTGTTTTGTTTACTAAAGGTTGTGGTATTCATGAAATTGATTTTAATACTTATGAGGTGAAGACTGGAAGCGTGTTCTTTTTAAGACCAGGTCAAACCCATTATTGGAAATTCGACGATTTGCCTGAAGGGTATATTTTCTTTCATACCCAAGATTTTTATGAGCTTCACTTTTCTAAAAGTAGGCTTGAGCAATTTCCTTTTTACTATTCTCATAAAAGTATGCCATCGCTTAACTTAACTGCTAATCAAAGCAAAACTTTGGCATTAAGATTTAAAGATATTAATGATGAATATTATCAAAATCTACCATATAAAAAACAAAAAACAGCGAGTCTTATAAACGCTACTTATATAGATTTAGCACGTTATTACGTGGGATTTGAACCCACTTACAATACAACTTCTATTACTTATCTAGAAACCCTGAGAGCATTAGAACAGGCGATTAAAAGCTATTATAAAACTGAGAAATACGCAAGGTTTTATGCGGATTATTTAAACATCTCTACAAAGCATTTAAATAGAATAATTAAAACCACATTAGACAAAACAACCACAGATTTGATAACAGAACGAGTTATCCTTGAATCGAAACGACTTATTGTTCATTCGGAGAAATCACTATCTGCTATTGCTGAAATTTTAGGATATGAGGATTACGCTTATTTTTCCAAAATTTTTAAAGCAAAAACAAAAATGACCCCTTTGAAGTTTAAAACTAGTTATAAATTGTTATAATAAACTTTATTTATTTATGATTTTAACAGCTAATTTAGGCGAAATTATGTGTAAAAATTGCAATATTTTTATTTTGTAAAAATGATTTTTTATGATTTACAACGGTTTGTATAAGAGTAGTAGTGAATTAAAACGCACTTACTTTTCCGATAGCAATTAAATAAATAAAAAACGGTTTGAGCTATTACCCAAACCGTTATTAATTCTATACTTTGTTAGAGACAGTTTTATTTCTTAGATCTTTTATAGTATGTCACTATACTAGCTTTTGCTAAAGTATTATTCCATAAATAGTAACCAACTACAGCGGGATTGGTATTAGTATCCAATCCAAGCTTTTCTGTTTTTAGCGCATAAACTGTAATTATGTATTGATGTAAACCGTGACCTTCTGGTGGGCAAGGTCCACCATATCCATTTGCTCCATAATCTGTAATGCTTTGAATTACTCCTTCAGGTGTAAGATTTAATTTTGTATTTCCAGCACCAGACACTAATTCGTTCGCGTTTACTGGGATATCAAATACTACCCAATGCCACCATCCACTTCCAGTAGGTGCATCTGGGTCGTACATAGTTACTGCAAAACTTTTAGTTCCTTCAGGGGCGTTTTTCCAAGATAACTGTGGAGATTGATTTTCACCAGTACAGCCAAAGCCGTTAAATTCTTCATTAATAGTAGCTTCTCCTCCTAAATCGTTACTTAACAAAGTAAACGTGTTTTGAGCGTATAAGGTACTTGATAAGGTGATTAGTAATCCTAAAATAAAATTTGATTTTTTCATAATATTTGTTTTAAGTATAGGTACAAAATTATGAGAAATGGGAATAAATATTGTGTTTGATAGAGTTCAAAAAGTATTGGTAAAAGTTCAACTTGATTGATACTGTTTTGGGGTGACTCCAAATTTCATCTTAAAAGCCTGAATGAAATTTGATAAATTCTCATATCCAATTTCCTCAAAGATATCTGATGGCCTTTTTGATTTGTTTTTTAGTAAGAAAGCAGAATGCTCAAGTCTTTTCTCTTGAAACCATTTGCTTGGTGAGCTATGAAAGTGTTTTTCAAATTCTCTTTTGAATGTTGAAACACTCATATTCGATAAAAAGGAAAGTTCTTTTACGCTCAGTTTATTTAGTTGGTTGCTCTCAATGGTTTGAATAAATTTTTGGCTTTGATTATCACTTTTGTCGATTAATGAATAAAGAAAGTCGACACCTTTAAATTCAATGAGATACAACATTATTTCCTCAAATTTTGCATCTAAAATGTTTTTTTGGATCGATTTTGAAAGTTTAGAGATGTCCAAAATACTATTCGCAAATCTCTTAATAAATGCATCGTATTTAAATGAGTAAGTGGAATAATGGGGTTCAGTATTTGTTTGATTAATTTCGAATTTTCGTATGAATTTTAATACGGCTTCATTAGTGAAAAAGAAAAGAATGCTTTTATATTTTTCCTTTACGTTAGAAAGTTTTTCTGTCATTAGGCAATGGCCTGACTTCATCAATAGAAATTGAGAGTTGTCTATTGAGTATGAAGAATTGTCGAAAAACACCTCTTTCGTTCCTTCTTGCAGAAAACTAAAAGTGTTTTTGTTCAGTAAGATTTGTTGCTTAGAGATTTCTTTAGTGCTTTCATAATCATAAACACATATAGAGAGAGAAGAATTCAAATTTAGTTCATCTGGTAATATAATTATCTTCATTGAGTTCTAATTGTCTCTAACGTTGTTGTATATTGTTTGTTCAAGCACCTAATTTAGCAAATATAAACCTAATAGAAAACCCCGCGAGGGTTTTCGTAAGTAGGCGAGAACTAGCCATTAATTATACATGGTGTTAGTAGCTTTTTTTTAATTAGGTTTATAATTCTGTGGCATAAAAACATTATGTTCAGATTTGTCTATCATTATTTCAAGTAATCTTTGTATGTCTTCAGACTCATATTCCATAGTCCTTATAGTTATTTTATTTTTTGATTGGAAATCAAGTATTAACTTTTTATTGAATCTGTCAAATCGGATCTGATTGAGTTCTGTTATATCCCTTTTTTGAACTTTAATTTTATTCAAAACCAATTGATTCTCTTTAATAAAAATTGTAAAAGGCTTTTTATTTTTATAAATAAAGTACATAATTAAATCTACTATTGGATATACCCAAAGAAGTAAAACAGTGAAAATAATATTTTTATAATTTTCTTCGAGAATTAAAAGGATAGTCCAATATATTGCTAATGATAACCAAAAGCTTCCAGTATTCTTCTTATAAGTTCGAATTTTAAAATCAGACTTAAATTTTCTATTTAGAACAGAAAATTCCGATAAAAGGAAAACAGTTAAAATTAAAACAATCAATGAAATATTAAGAAAAATTGGGAAACCATTTTCCAATAACTGTCCGTATATTAAAATAGTGATTAATAATATTATTGTAATAAAGTACTTCATTTTAATTGCTGCTAACGGTTTTGTATAAGATTAGTTGCGTGTTTTAAGCACTAAAGTTAGTAAATAAATCACAGATAGAAAGTCTGCTAGGACTTTCGTAAGTAAGCTAAAACCAGCAATTAATTTTATACGTTGTTGTGTGTAGTTTTAACTCTCATCTCCAAACCATATTACTCCAATTTTGTCATTTGAGATAATTAAAAAACCATAATCATACCAATATCCTAAACTAAACTTATTCCAACCAGTCATATCTAATTCATCTTTATGTTCATTATCATCAAAAAACTTTTCCCAATGAGAATTAGTATATATACAATCTATTTCATTAAACTGTTGAAAAAAAGTATTAGTTAGCTCTATTCCTTTATTCCAAGGTATAAAATGTGTATTGTATTTACACTCTTTGATTATTGCGGAAGTCAGAGCTTTTGTGGCAAATTCAAATCCTATTTTAGTTAAAGCATCTTCTTTTGTTTTTTCTAAATCAAAAAAATCAGAATCTTTAATATTAGAATAGAAATTGTCGAAATCAGATTTATTCTTATCTCTATCAAAAATATGGCAAATAACTTCACCTATTTGAGTATCATATTCAATATATTTTGATTGAATTTTTTCAGCAAATGTTTTTTGATTGAACTTCATTTTTTCTAATTACACACAACAAAGATATATAGTTAATATTAACTATATATCTATTATGTGCGCACTAAGA
>CBDTZS010000159.1:0-7461 GCA_965364955.1 uncultured Tenacibaculum sp.
CTTCTTTTTTCTGAATTGTTTTCTGAGTATTAATTCAGCCACTAGTAAATTTGCTATCCATGAAACCCAGGAGCTAATGGGATATACATTTAGGAAGTCCATTTGAAAAGTAATAATTAGAAAAGGCATCCACAATCTAAATGTAACACCTGTAAAAGTGACGGCATAACTTCGTATCATCCAACGTTCGTGTTTTTTAATATCTCCAGCTCTAATTGCTTTGTAGGCTATTATAGTAGTGAGTAACCAAGCAGTAGACATGCCTGAAAAGCCATACACAGCATATATACCACCTGTGGCATGATAGGCGATGTAATAGCCCGCCAAACTACTTAATAGAACTGAGATTATATAAATTTTACCAATCAGTCGGTGTAGATGTAGATGTTTTGCTCTAAGTTTTTTGACAAATAAAAGCCACCCAATTAACAAAGCTAATCCACCGAGTGAAATATGGGTGTAAAAAGATAGGTTCCAAAGTGGATTCGTTAACAATTCGTTACTCTTAAAACTTAGTAGACCTTCATTTGGATTAGCATTGATAAAAGTTAGTGGATATAATCCAATAGCAATTGCTGAAATAACGATTAAGGTCCATGTTGCTTTCTTAGAGTATTTAAAAAATTGTGTTTTAATCGATGATGTTTTGTTGGTTGATACTACACTCATTATATTGTCGGTTGTTTGTGGATTTTTGCACAAACGTATATAGAAAAAGAGGCTTGAGAGCTTCAAATTGTACGTTGACACCTATTCTTTTACAGAAGCTACATATTGTGAAGGTGTAATTCCCGAATGTTTTTTAAATGAGCGATTAAATGAAGATTTAGAATTAAAGCCACAATCGTAAGCTAAGGCTAATAATGTATACTGTTTGTTTTTTTGATTGGCGATTAATCGTTTAAATTCTTCTACTCGAAATGAGTTGATAAAGTCATAGAAGTTTTTTCCTTCCTTTTTATTTATAATTTGTGACAAATAATTAGGAGACATGTCTAATTTTTTAGCCAGATCATTTAAAGAAAGATTGTTTTCTGTGTAATAACAGTCTTCCGATATTTTTGAAATTAGGTATTTATACTTTTCATTGGCTACTTCATTTGATAAGCCAGAGGTTGCATATTTCTCTTTCTTTTCTTCTGTTTTTATAGCCATGTCATTTGGGTCTTTAACGATAAGCACTTCCGGATTAAAAATTGCTTTTTGCTGTATTCCGAAAAACCCAATTAGTATAACAAATATGGCAACACTAGTAAAAATGTATTCACCGTTTTTAGAAAAAATGACTATGGACCAAATTATACTTATGCCTACAATCAATAACTGCAACCATTTTAAATTAATTTCTTCAATGTCAGAAAATTGATCGAGGATATTTTTTTTATGTTTTTTCAGTAATAAACTGGACCAGATAACATAAAATATACCTGAGGCATATATTGAAAATACATTTATAGTATTATAAGCACCATAACCTTTTCCATGATTTTCAAGGAGGTTAATTCTCTCTTCAGGAGATAATAAAAAGAACGGAATTAAGAAGAGGTATGATAAAAGTGTAGGCAATAAATGAGTTGCAACAATTATTTTGTTTTTTGGGAACTGATTGGTTACAGAAGCTACATAAAAATATAAGAATAGCGCCTGTAATAAAGGAATTGGTAAATGAACACCAATTAATTGTGACGGAAGGTTTCCAAACTTATTAAGATAATAAAGAAATAAATGTGTGGCAAGTATAAGCATCCAAAATAAAAGAATCATATCTGATTTAGATTTTTTCCTTTTTTTAAAGAGTAAGGCAGAAATAAATAATGCAATACTTGTGCCTGCTATATAAATCATTTTTTAAAATTATTTTTTTGTGGTGAATTACTTATTATTCAGAGTAAGTTTCATCGAACTAACACCAGGAAACTATTTATTCATTTTTAAAAGCTACCTACAGCTTTATTGATATGTCGAACTTTAATTTGTTATACTAGGAGTTAGCGAAGTTATTAGAAAATAAGTTAAGAATAAAACCATATTTAATAAGCTAGCTCATTCGTTAGGCTTTTGTAAAGGAATTATATGACCACAGTTTTTAATTAAAATAGAAGCAATAAGAATATTTAATTTTGAAGACGTATATTTTATACTGGCTCTTCTATAAAGAATTTAGAATGATATTTTATAACTGATATTTGGAATTATTAAAGCTTCTCTATGCTCTTCAACCTGATTGGTTTTAATGTTATAACGATGCCCTTGAAATTCTTTGAAATTTGTTGCATTAAGAATTTTCAGTGATAATTTTTGAGTTGTTTTCTTTTTATACCATTCATAATTAACTGTAAAGTGTGATATAAATGCTGATTTAGTTTGTACTGTAAAAGGGGTGGTTTCATTGTAAACAACATCTTGTTCATTTAAAGAGGCTCCATTATCAATAACGGAGTGCCTATCACCGCCTTGAAAACTCCATTTAAAATTTATTCCTAGTAAATTTTGTTTATTATTTCCTATTCTAAACTCTTTACCAACCAAAGCATTAAAAAGGTAGTTTTTATTGAATCGAGTATTATACCATTCTTTAGAATCTGTTTTATATTTAGAATTGAAAACAGAACCTGAAATTAGATAATAGAAACCATTATTTATATACTGTTCTAACGTTAAATCTACTCCGTAATTCTGCCCTTTACCCAAATTAATGTAGGTATCGTTAACAAACCAATCATTTTGTAAATTTAAAAGCGAGGTAGTACTATTCTTAATTACAGGAATGTTGTATAAATATTGAAAATAAGGTTCTATTTTTAGGTGCAATTTTTCAGAAATGTTCCAATCGTATGCTAAAACAAAATGATGTGCTTTTGAAAAATCTAATTTTTTGTTTGCTTGTAATGAAGCCGAATTCGTTGTGTTGGCAAAGTAAATATTCAAAGCTTCAATTCTACTATGTAATCCATAACCAAAACTTATCTTATTATTTTCAGTAAGTTGATAATTTAAACCAAGGCGAGGCTCAATGGTGAAATTATTATTCAGCGTAAATAATTGAGAATTTATTCCTGCATTTATTTGCCATTTTTTAAAGGAAAAAGAAGAGCTTGAATATGCAGAAATCAAAGAAGTAAACCCATTTTCTGAAACCAACGTGTTTAAATTATTAGCTACATTTTCTTTTAAACTTAGGTTATAACCTAAACCTCTTACGGTAACACCTGTTTTATTAGTGTGTTTAGAACTGAATTTTTTATTTAAGAAAGACTTGAAAGTAATATTATAATTTCCATTGTTTATTTTATTTTCAGGTTGTAATTGCGAAGAATTATCAAGCCTATCAGTTTTTAAGTCCAAACGATTTGTAGATATGGCTAAAGTGGAATTTAAATAGGCTGAATTTTCAAATACTATTTTATGATTTATTCCAAATGCACCCATATATTGCTTTGCTTCTTGTTTTTCAATATCTTGATAATAGTTTTGATTCTCAGTTTTAGTTTTTGGGTTAGTTCCTGATTTATCAATTAAGCCAATTCCCCAAATAGAAAACATACCCGTTTTTTTAGTGTGAAAATTTAATTTGAAAGACAAATCTTGATAATTAGTGCCTTGAGCATTCTCGGGAAGTAATGATGAAATTAGCCCTAACGTAGAATATCTATAATTTACTAAATAAGAAGCATTGTTGTTTTTAGTTAAAGGACCTTCTGAAGCAAAGTCAATTCCAATAGCACCAACCTCTAAACTATGTTCAAATTTAGAGTTATTACCTTTTCGCATTCTAATATCAAAAACTCCCGAAAGCGCATTGTTATATTCCGCAGGAAAAGCACCTGTATAAAAATCTGAATTTGCCAGCAAATTACTACTTAAAGCCGTTAATCCGCCACCACCAAATACTCCTAAATTAGCAAAATGATTAGGGTTAGGTATTTCTATCCCTTCAATTTTCCATTGTAAAAATTTTGGAGCATTACCTCTTATTACAATAGCATTATTACCAACGTTACTGGAAACACCCGGAAATGATGACGCTAAACGTGCAGGGTCATCAAAACCTCCTGCATACCTATTTGCTTCTTCAACACTTAACATTCGAGCACTAACTGTTGCCATTTTATTAGTTGGTTTTTCTTTAACAACCCTGGGTTTTATTACTATTTCATCTAGCGAATATGCACTTTCTGTAAGAGTAATAGATAAGATAACTTCTTTAGATGATGTAACGATAACTTCTGGTTTTATAATGGCTTCATACCCTATATGAGACACCTCTAAATCATATCTACCAACAGGAACATTTTCAATAATAAAGACCCCATTAAAATCTGAAATAACGCCTATAATAGGATCTGTTCCTATAAGGATTATTGATGCTGAAGGAATCGGTTGTAGCGAAGAATTGTCCACTATTTTCCCTTTAATATTTTGAGTTAGTTCTTGGGCGTTTATAATAAATGATGAAAACAAAAAAAAAGATATTGAAATATACCTATACATACTGAATAGTAGTTTATGTGAACTACAAAATTAAGAAGGAAGGTAGGGGTTTCTGTTCGAGATTATCTATACGAACCAATTTGTGGTTGTATTTAAATGATTGATGTTTAGTCGTGTATATTGATGTTTAGTTCGGATTTATAAAAAAGAACTACTTTTTTTAAATTCAGAAGGTGTTTGAGAGCTAATCTTTTTGAAAGTAGTATTAAATGAAGTTTTAGAATTAAAACCAGATTCATAAGCAATGCCAAGAATAGACATGTGATCGTAGTCTTTATTTAAAAGTAATTCTTTTACTCTTTGAACTCTATATCTATTCACAAACCAAAAAAAGTTTTCATTGAAACCTACATTTATAACATATGAAAGTTGATGAGGTGTAATTTCTACTAATCCTGCTAAGCTTACAAGTGTTAATTCTGGATTTAGATATGACTTTTGGTTTTCCATTAATTCAATGGTTTTTGATTTTAAAACCCCTAAATTTTTGTCTGAAATAATTTTTCTTTTTTCGGGTACCGTTTGTTGTTCAGTTTTGATAATAAGGTTTCTTTCATTTTCATTTAAAAGAAAAATTTCTTTTTGCTTAAGTGTATTTAAGGCAACAAAAAATATAATTAATATTGATACAATATTTGCCATTAGGTTTAAATAATTACCTTCAGAAACTAAGTTGTAAACACCAATAAAAATACTAAGTAAAAATATAGCAATAATAATGTACTCTATCCACTTAAGATCAACTTCATTTGTATTAGAAGAGAATAAGCGGATACTCTTTTTATGATATTGAATCTTGAGATAAGAATAGATAGTGAAATATAACGCTTGAATAATGATAAGTATATTTAATAAAGAAGGTATTAAAACATTGTGTTTGTATTGGTTCTGAGTAATTAAACCAATGAGAAATATCACAGGTACAATGATGTAAAGAAGTTCCTTTTTTTTGAATTTGAAATCTGGGTTTGTATAATAAACAATACTGAAATAAAAAATGACAGGTGTTAAAAATTGAAAGAATCGAAGAGGTATAAAAAAGCTGTTATTGAATAAGCTAAAACTTGTCAAAATAAAAATTTCTTCAAGCCAAAAAGTAGACCATAGAAATAGAAAAATACTAAACCAGAAATTAGCTTTCTTATTAACCTTTAATGGGTTTACAAGTAACAGAAATGAAAGCAAAATTAGAGAACCGTATATAAGAATTAGTATTAAAGAGTTTATTTCATTCATTAATGTTTTTTTATTAGTTACAGAGAACAGTTATAATACTATAATTCTGTTTTACATAAGCAATAGCGAAGTTATTAGAAAACAACTTAAAAATCAAACTAAGTTTAGTAAGCTAGCTAATTCTTTAGATTTTTCTAAAGGAATCATATGACCACAGTTTTTAATTGAAATATGTTTTCCTTTTTGTGTTTTATTGGCAAACTCTTTTACTGCTTTAGCAGAAACTAATGTATCGTTTTCGGCAGAAATAAATACAATAGGAATATTTAATTTTGAGACCTGTTGAGAAATATCTAATCTAGATGAGGTCGCTTTTAACTGGTGAATTAAAACCTCCTTTCCTAAATCAGTATCCATTTTTTTAATAATAGAAATTATTTCTTGATTTTGGTGATTGTTAGGATGTAAAAATTGTTGAATTCTAGTTTTCGAAATTCCTTTGTACTTGTGTTTTTCTAAAAATGAAATCGTACTTTTTCGTAATTCAATTTCCTTCTCATTTAACCCGTTAGCATTTCCTGCAATGACTGTTAGTTTTTTTACTTTTTCAGGGTAATGAACTGTAAAATTTAGTGCTGAAAATCCGCCTAAAGAAAAACCTACAATTGTAGCAGGTTCATGAATTTTAGATAAGATAATTTCATTTATTTCATTAAAAGAAGTGGCTGAAGTAATATCAATATGTATGGGCTGTATGTTTTCTAAATTAGGGAAAACGAATTGCCATAAATCAACTGTACACATAGTGCCTGAAATAAAGTATACTTTTTGCATTATAAATATGAACTCTTTTTGTCTTTAAAATTAACATTCAATATTAAACAAAAAAACAATAAGTCAAACGAACTAAAACAACTAGTTTTCATATTGGTTTAAGCACTAAAAAGGCCTCAACTCGATGAAATTACTACTTAATAATTTCAACGAAGAACCAGCAGAGATTCTAAGCGTAGTACCAATACCTAACTTTATTTTATTTATCCGTCCTAGTAAGCGCGTTGCTTTATATGAAGCTAAGTTACTTATGTTCCTATTGGTTTGTTTAAAATTATAAGATTTTTCAATAAGTTTTTTATAACGTATCTCTAGTCTGGTGGTGTTTTTATCGATTTCAAATGCAGTTGTCATAATTATGAATTTATATGTTCTACTAAATATAGTGAAAATATTGTATCCTAGAATCAACTAATAGGGTCTATTTGTTAGATTACTATCTATATTTGTTCATTATACCTCCGTAACTTACACGAATTCTTTGTTTTTAAAGGCTGATTTATCAGTAAATGAAGGGGTGCAGAAACTAAAAAGTTAAGCCAAAAATATATTCAATACCTCTAATAATTTCTTTGTATTGATAATCATGTAATAACTAATTGATTTTAATAAAAAGGAGTACCCTGTTTAATATAAAAAGTAAATAGATTTTTTAGCTTCGAAAACACAAGCTACTATAAATTGACAGTATACATCGGGCCAGAAATAAAATAAACCTCTCCATTATCTTTTCTGATTAGAACTCACCAAACATTTATTGTTTTCCCATTTCCCTTTTAAGGATTCTTTAGTAATGAATTTGTCATCACAAGTTAAGAAACTACCGTTAGTATCCTTTTTAATTACTTTTAATTTTCCTGAGTGAATTGCATTTATAACTCGATAAATCAATCCTTTTTTAGATGTTTTACTTCCTTTTCGAGTAAGGGATAAACCGATTTCGTTATTAAATAAATCCAT
>CBDTZS010000160.1:0-7404 GCA_965364955.1 uncultured Tenacibaculum sp.
CAATATATGGTAGCTTCATACTTAGGAATCACCCCTGAATTTTTAAGTAAACTCAGAAAAAACACTTCCAATTAATCCGTTCTTAACCTACATTAAGATTCTATAGACAACATAGCAGCACCTTTGTACCATACAAAAAAAGAATGGGCTATGTTAAGATTTATAAGTTTACCGATTACTCTCATATTTGCAGCTTTAGCATCAAATGCACAAAATGTTGGTTTCTCTCCAGAAATGGTATTAGGACATAGGTCACTATCCTATCAACATTTTGTTAGTCATAGTTTTGACGAGAAATGGTCTGTAAATAATGTATCATCCTTCGATACAGAATACAATAATGAGACAAACAATATCTTTTTTATAAGAAATACGTTGTCTTACAGTTTCAACAAACGCTTTAAAGTCAATGCTGCAATAGGAGTTAAAAACCCTGGAGCATTTGCTACCATAGCATATCAATATCAATATAAGGTGCCAAGTTTTAAGTTAAGCTATGCTATAGGCAGTAGCTATCAAAAGTCCTTCACCCTTGATCAAACATTGATCGTTAATTACACTCCAAGTTTGAGCAAAAACATTAAGGCATATGTAAACCTATTTGCCGTTGTAAATACCAATTTAAAAATATTAGATAGAGGCATACAACAACTGCGTATTGGAATAAAAAAAGAGAAGTTTACAACAGGAATAGCAGTCAACCTGGATCAATTTACAAAGGCTGAAACAACATTAAATAATTATGGGATTTTCATTAAAACAACCTTTTAAACTAAATCTATTATGAACACAAAACAACACATTGGAATTTTAATAGTAAGAGTAAGTATTGCATTTACAATGCTCATTTACGGAATCAGCAAATTGATATTTGGAATCGATTTTATTTCAGACCAAATAGCCCAATACGGACTACCATCATTTTTTGGATATGGCGTTTACATTGGAGAAGTTATTGCTCCTATTTTAATTATTATAGGGTATAGAACCAAATTGGCAGGGCTAGTATTCGCCATTAATTGTTTCGTCGCTACTTTAATGATGCAACTTCCAAACCTGTTAAAACTTAATGATTTTGGCGGCTGGGAAATGGGTCCATTGTTTATTTACACTCTTTTTGGTATCGCATTATTTTTTACTGGTGGCGGTAAATATAGCGTGTCAACCAAAAATAAATGGGATTAGAAATCAATAAATTTAAACTAAAATGATACAAATGAAAAAATCAAATATGGAAATCGTTCAAGATTACTTCAATGCATTTCAAAATGGAGATATGGAACACGTTTTAAACGCATTTCATCCAGATTGTTATATCGTAAGCGTTAAAGAAGAAGAACGTCCAATAGAGCAATTACACGGTATTTACAGAACAAAAGAGGAGGCCAAACAGCTTTTAAATAACATCACTTCTTTATTCAATACAAAAGATTTTACGGTAAATCATATAGCTTCTGCAGGAGATAATTTAGTAATGGCAAATGGTACTTTTTCGCATGAAGTCAAAACAACCGGCAAGCTTTTCAATAGCGCATGGGTTTTGCTTTGCATTATCGAGAATGAAAAAATAAAGGAGTATCGATTTTATGAAGATTCGGCAGCTTTTGTCGCAGCTTCAACAGTATAAAATTCAAGAATGGAGTAGTTGTTAGCATTGCGTTTGACTATTACTCCATCAATTAAAAATTTCATATTATGAATAATTACATCATAGATCACTTGTTTAATTTTTGGGAATACATTGGAATACAAGGTGATTTTTTTACCAATGAAAGAGGTTACAAGTATAGCTATCAAAGTAATATGTCTTGGCCAAGTAAAGTCTTCGGTATTGATCGTAAAAGAATAGATTTTGAGCAGCTAAAATTAAAAATAGAAACCGGACTTTTACCAAAGTCATTAGGAATAACTGAAGATGGATTGACAGAAAAGCAGCTTTTAATTCACAATTTTGAAAAAACATCTGTAGTAAAAGGAATGTTTTTAAATATATCTAGAGAACATAAACCTAAAGATAATTTTCCGACCATACAACGAGTAGATACAAAGTCAAAAGCAATTGAATTTGCAAATATTGCTGCCAAATCATTTGGGTATGAAATTAACCCAAAGACAATAATATCTTTACTTAATTTTGATTCAAAAATCAGGTTGTATTTAGGTCGTCATAATGGCTCTTCAGTGAGCTGTGGCATCATTTTTTTAGATGAAAATAAAGTTTCTGGTATCCATATGATTGGGACAATCCCTGAATATAGAGGACGCGGATTGGGAAAAATAATGACTACCAAGTTGATCTTAGAAGCTTTTAATAACCGAAGTAATACTGTTGTTTTAGTAGCGTCAGAATCTGGCGAAAGAATTTACTCTAAAATGGGATTTAAAATTCATGGAACCTTAAGTAGTTATTCAATACAAGAATAACGTGTTACAACACAGTATAAAAAAATAACGGTTTAAGTGTCTAATTAAAAGCAATTTCACGAATTTAGAGTCAGTAGTATCTTGAAAATTTAGTGCGTCACAATCCGCTACTTTTCATATACAAACCGTTAGCGAAACATTACGCTAACAGCGTAGCAAAAGCTTCTAAAATACGTTGATCTATTTTAGAAACAGGCCTAATTTCACTATGATGGTGGTGGGTGTTGTTAAACATAACAAGTTTAAAAATAATAAACCCTCGCATTTTGTGAGGGTTTTTTGTTGAATGCATTTAGCTTGATTCTTAGCTTATTTTCTAATAACTTCGCTGACTATTGTTGTGAGTAATTGAAACTCAACATATCAATAAAGTTGTGCCTCATTAAGTAACTAAAATAAAAATATGCTTGATTTCTACATCATATCGGATTCAGAAGGAAAACCAAAACCCGATAAGTTGAAAAACCTTGATTATTCAGGAGGCTTAGAGTCTGAGGTATATGAACGTTTGGTAAGAAAAGGAATAATTGACTCAAGGTTTGACTTCTATACAGATTTTAGATGGAATAATCAGTTAGTTGAACAGATAGAAACCAAAACAAAAGAGTTTCATTCTGATTCAGATGTTAAGGCACTAAAAAAAATAATTGATAAGGCTATAAACACTAAATCTGGATTAATTTCTTTCGGGGATTAAACAAAAGGCTTAAGAAACAATGACGGAAAACTATATTCAATACGCTGCAGGTTACCAAAAGGATAACATTGACTTATCAGACATAAAAAAAGCTATTAAAGATGTTCAAACGATGGATGAGGAACATGGTGCATTTTGGGTTTCAGTAATTACAGATGATGAGAATGTGATTGAAACAAATAAAAATTTAACTCTTTCGATTATTATTGATGGAAAAGAACTGAAATTTCAAGCATTCGATTGGAAGGAAGTTGAAGGAATATATGAAATGCTTTTAAATGAGCAATTCGAAAAATTAAAAAAGAAAATAAAATAACGAAAGCACAACACGGTGTATAGTTCATAGCACCCTGCGGAATACTAGGCATTATACACTAAACGACATCGAAAAACATTCTCAATCTTACCAACCAAAATTCGTTTTATAATCTGATGAAAACACTTAGAGAAATACACCTTCAATTTAACTGAAAAATGGAAAACAAAAAAACTTGTTGGTCCGTTTGTGAGGAATGCAAAGGAGAGGGTAAAAAAAAGCTAAAGGTTAGCAAAAAATCAAAACTACGTTACCAAATAGCCTTAGAAAAATTCGAAGAATCTAAAAAAGAAAAAAAAGCTCCTTCCCTACCTAAAGGCGGAATATCTCCATGTAGTAATTGTTCAGGATCTGGGTTAATTCCTGCTGATACCCATCCGATTCCTGATACAGAAAACTATCCGCATATTGCTATTATTGGTGGAGGAATAGGTGGCGTTGCTTTAGCCGTTGCTTGCTTGCATCGTAAAATACCTTTTACGCTTTATGAGCGAGATAGTAGTTTTGATACAAGGTCTCAAGGTTACGGACTCACCCTACAACAAGCCAGTAAAGCTATTCAGGGTTTTGGTATTACTTCACTTAAGGATGGACTTGTTTCAATAAAGCATGTTGTACACAAAACAAATGGGGAAATTATTGGAGAATGGGGAGCTAAAAAATGGCTAGCAACCGACACAAAAAAGAACACAAAACGCACAAATGTACATATCGCAAGACAATCTTTACGTTTAGCTTTACTTGAGCAACTTAATGGTCATAATGCAGTGCATTGGAATCATCAATTAATAGATTTTAAAGAATCGGAAGATGAAGGTGTTCAACTTAATTTTCAAGTAAACGGAGAAATAAAAAACGTAAAAACTGATCTTGTAGTCGGAGCCGATGGTATTCGTAGTACGATGCGAAAAATATTAATTGGAGATAAAAAAACTCCATTACGCTATTTAGACTGTATTGTAATATTAGGTATTTGCCCGCTAAAAGATTTAGAAGACGTTAACAGTCCGCTATTAGACTCGGCAACCGTATTTCAAACAGCAAATGGTAACGAGCGAATTTATATGATGCCTTATGATAAGGATACTATAATGTGGCAACTTAGTTTTCCTATGCCTGAAAAAGAAGCAAAAGAATTAAGTGCATTAGGAAGCCAAGCTCTAAAAGAAGAAGCGTGTCGTAGAACTCAATGGCACCATCCAATTCCTCAGGTTTTAGCTGCCACGCAAGAATCTAAAATCTCTGGCTACCCAGTATACGATAGAGAATTACTTGTGCCTGAATTATTAGAAAAAAGAAAACAAATAACGCTTATAGGAGATGCAGCGCATCCTATGAGTCCTTTTAAAGGTCAGGGAGCAAATCAAGCATTACTAGATGCATTGTCGTTAGCTAGAGAAATATCAAAAAACTGTGGACCTTTATCTAAATGGAGAGAAATTGGAATACGAAAAAGTGTATTAACAACGTTTGAATTAGAAATGTTAACACGCAGTGCTTCTAAAGTAAAAGGTTCCGCTGAAGCAGCAGCTTTCTTACATTCAGAAATTGTGCTTCAAAAAGGAAATAAAACAAGGGGAAGCTTTTTAAAAGAAAAAGGAGCACAATAACAATTATTAAATCTGTAATTTTCAAGTTTGATGAACGTATCTAAAAAAACAAACTTTCAATATAAAGGCAAAAAAACTTTAATTCGTCTGTTTAAATATTTAGCAAGTCTTGTTCTTTTTGCTTGTTTCTTAGTATCCATACTATTTTCATTAGTATATTTTAACGTGTTTGGTAAATTACCTAACAAAGAAGAATTATCATCTGTTTTTAACGAAGAAGCTTCTTTAATCTATTCATCAGACACTATTATTATCGGGAAAATATTTGTAGAAAATAGAACAAATATTAAACTAGAACAAATTCCAAATTACTTAAAAGAAGCATTAATAGCTACAGAAGACAAACGTTTTTATTCACATAATGGCTATGATGGACAAAGCTATGCAAGAGTGTTTTTTAAAAGTATTTTAATGAGAGATGCCTCTGGTGGAGGCGGAAGTACAATTACTCAACAATTAATAAAAAATCTTTACGGAAGGCAATACCATGGTTTTTTAAGTATGCCAATTAATAAAATTAAAGAACTTATTATCGCTAGTAGAATGGAGCGCTTATACTCCAAAAATGAAATATTACAATTATATTTTAATTCTGTTCCTTTCGGAGAAAATATTTTTGGAATAGAATCTGCTGCTAATCGTTTTTTTAATAAATCAGTCAATGAATTAAAGACTGAAGAATCGGCTGTACTTGTTGGTATGCTAAAAGCCAATACCTTTTACAACCCAAGGTTACATCCTAAAAATGCTAAAAAACGTCGTAATACTGTGCTACAGTTAATGAATAACGAATCGTATTTAAGCAATAAAGTTGCAGATAGTTTGCAAAAAATGCCGATTGCACTCAACTACAAAAACCTTGATATGAATGCGTCTACAGGTTACTTTGTACATCAAGTAAAGAAAAAAGCAATAGAAATTGTAAAGACGATTAATACTACGACCAACACTACTTACAATTTAGAAACTGATGGTTTAAAAATATACACGACGCTGAATTACGATATTCAAAAAATTGCTGAAAAATCTGCAAAAGAGCAACTTATTATTAAACAAAAACAACTAGACAAAGAGTTAGCTTCAAATCGTTTAAAGAACAGGTGGTTAAAAAAACAATTACAAAAATTACCTTTATCAGAAAAAGACAAACAAAACAGTACTTTTAAACTGTTTGATCATGACAGTACCAAAACCATAACTGGAAATAAACGTGATAGTCTTTGGCATTATGCAAAAATGTTGAATGCTTCTGTACTCGTTACAAACCCCAAAAACGGAGCTGTGATTAGTTGGGTTGGCGGAAACAATTTTAATACGCTTCCTTTTGATATGGTGTTATCGCATCGTCAAATAGCTTCAGCCTTTAAACCAATTTTATATGCTACTGCTTTAGAAAACGGGATTTCACCTTGTGAATACCTTGAAAACGAAGAAAAAATTTATTCAGAATTTGGAGATTGGAAACCACAAAATGCCGATCATAAATCAACTCCTGATAAAAAAGTTGCTTTATGGTATGCCTTAATTAAATCGATGAACATACCTAGTGTTAATCTTTATTTTAAGTTAAAAAAAGAGCTCCTAGCCGATTCATGTGAAAAATTAAAATTTCCTAAGATTATAGACAATGCTCCTTCGGTTGCTTTAGGAACTTTAGATTTATCACTGTTTGAAGCAACAAGAGCTTATGGTGCTTTTGCCAACAATGGTGAAATGAACGACTTATATATGATACATAAGATTACCGATAAAAAAGGTACTGTTATTTATGAAAGTAAAGAACAAAAAGCAGAAAGAGTATTTAAAAAAGAAAGTACTCAAACGCTTACCGTAATTTTACAACAAGCCGTTGAACAAGGAACTGGCGCTAAAATAAGAAACACCTATAATATTAAAAGTCCACTTGCTAGTAAAACAGGTACCGCACAAAATTATACCGATGCTTGGTTTCTTGCTTATACTCCTGATATTGTTTTTGGTACTTGGGTTGGTACTTCTAAAAACACCATACACTTTAACAGCGGTAAAGGTGCTAGCTCATCACTAGCATTGCCTATTGTAGCTAATATTATCAAAGAAATAGAAAAGGATACACAATTGAGTGAAAAATACATGACTTCTTTTGATATTCCTGAAGAAATTTACTCGTCTATTGAATGCCCTCCTTATAGGCAAAAAGGGATTAAAGGTTTTTTTAAGAGGCTTTTTAAAAAGAAGAAGAAAAACAAATAACTCTTTGGATTCTTTGATAATGATTCATTGGAGTGTGTTTTTTTACTCAATAAATTTAGCTTGATTCTTAGCTTATTTTCTAATAACTTCGCTAACACTGAATATAATTCATTAAAACGGAACCA
>CBDTZS010000161.1:0-7382 GCA_965364955.1 uncultured Tenacibaculum sp.
TTTATCAGGCGAAATTTAATATTAAAAGAGAATATAGTTCTCTATATAACGAGTTAGGCACAATTTAAATGAACAACGAACTAACCATTAAACATAATAGCTGTATAATCTCATCTAACTTGTTGGACGAATTGGATTATGTAATTGGAGGTTATGGAAAACCAACAATTGAATTCATTTTTAATTTTAACGCGTTTGTCGAATCCTATTTACTTTCGAGTCATTTTATTTTGACTCAAAGAGAATTAGAGCATATTAATATAACCCAAAAAGTTCTTTTCCCGAATGGAAGACCAATTTTGGATATGCTGTCTAAGTCAAATAATATATCTGCTGTTAGCGGATTTGGAAATAATATAACACAATGTGTTTATGTCGTCAAGGTTGACAAAAATGATGCTGAAACTGCACAAAAAGCAATTGAAACTTTTCGTCAACGAGATTCTGAAAGAATTAAAGGCAACTTTATATTATCAGACTTCACAAAACCAATTAATAGCGTTAAAACATATTCTTTAGGATTTGCAGGAAAAGACCAGCCTGAATTCGGTAGCAAAAGTCAAGTAATGATTGGAGAAACAACAAATCAACCGTTTGAAATTGTCAAATCATTTTTTAATACAATAACAAATCATAATGTTCAAGCTGCATTACCAGTATTTACTTATCAAGAACAATTAAAGGAATTAGGTAAAAAAGCAATTTCAAAAGAAATATATTCAAAATTAAGTGAGCTACAAGGACAGAAAATTCAAGATGCAGAAAATCATTTTGGAACTGAATTACAAGCTATTCCACCTTTAGTAAGTATAGTTCTATCTAAAACAAAATCAATTGAACAAATTCCCGAAGTTCTAAACGAAATAAGAGAGGACTTTACTGATTTCCGAAAATGTTGCGAAAAGTTTGAGAAAACTTTAAATGATGCGAGTACAATAAAAGAACAAATTGATGCAGTTAAAGAATATAAAAAGTTTTGGGCTGCGTTAGTGAAAAAGTATAGTGACGAATCAACAAGACTAATGTTTAGATTTTTAGATGTTGCTAAAGAATCTAATTATGAAAATTCTGTAGATAATTTAATTGATACTCAATCAGCAGATGACATTTTTAAAGATTTAAATCTTGGGAAAGTTGCTGGAAAAGCTGGATTTTTAGCTTGGGATAAAATTAAAGAAAAGCGAATTTTAAATAAGTTTAAAGGTGTAGTGAATTTATGGTCGTTACTCGAAAATTCACCAACAATTGACAAACAAATAAAAGATATTGAAAGAGTTTTTAAAACATCAATAGACCGAACGAGATTAACTGTAGCGAAAGAATATCTAAACAGAATAAAAACTGTGCCTAACACCGTATAAAATTAATTGCTGGTTTTGGCTTATTTACGAAAGTCCAAACGGACTTTCTTGGTTAGTGTTTTATTTAGTAAATAAATCGCTTAAAACACGCAAGAAATCTTATACAAACACGTTGGCAATAATTATGAAAAAGAGAATCTTAGCAATTATTATTTTACCTTTTTTCTTCTCTTGTAAAAAGGAAAATATAAAATCTGATTTTATTGGAAATTGGAGTTCTACATCTGATATGAATATTGAAATTGATATTAAGTTTTTTAAAGACTCAATGGTTGTTGATAATTCTATTATGTATGATACATATTCAGATAATTGGAAAATTAGAGACTCAAAAATTGAACTAACACTTTTACGTGGTGACACATCTATATTTAACAATAAACACATCATTGGTTATGAATTTAATAATGCAAAAGATACCTTAATTATAAAACCTAAAAATGACTCTACATTTAATATTAAATTTAGGAAAATAAAAAACAACTTCGAATACCTTGAAAATAGAATTGGATTAAATTTAAACTTACCTAAGACATCTGAAAAATTAACTTCTATAGGAAATAAAGAATTTACTTTTAATATTTATTTAGGAAAACAAAATGATTCTCTAATTGTGCAAACAGACAATTATTTACAAAATATTGAAAGACTAAAATTTCAAGTAATTCCTTTTTACTACTCAAAAAAAGAACAAAATATTGACAGTCTGAAATTTAATATTTATACTGACATATCAGTTAATAATAAAGAATTAGATTCGATAAAAACAATTTTGAAAAAGCTACCAATTAAAAAATTTTTCAGAATTTACGATAGTAAAGAATATGTGAAAAATGATTGGAAAGCCGAAATAAACTGGTTAGGAAAATATGAAAATTAACTATTGCCAACACCGTATAAAATTAATTGCTGGCTTTTTGTCAATTTACGAAAGTTCAAACGGACTTTCTTAGTTTGTGTTTTATTCACTAAATTTAGTGCTTAAAACACGCAACTAATCTTATACAAAAACGTAAACATTAAAAAATGAATTATTTAAGAATTAACATCTTTTTACTCATTATTGGAATGACAATTCTTTTGGTTGGTTGTGACAGCTTTAAAAATAAGGACGGTGGCAGCTGTGAATACGTAAGTTTAATAGAAGCATATAAAATAGATCAAATTGCTATGAAAAATGAGTCTAATTATAGCATTCTATTTATAAATAAGGTGCGTTCTGAAATTACACGAGAATTAAATCAAAATTTTATAAAAGAAAACATCCCTAACTTCAATAGTGACATAATGCAGGATACAAGTAAGATTTATATGATTACTTTTGATATAATTACAAGCGGTTCCTGCACACCCGAAATCATAACGGGTATCAAACTTAAAAACTAAGTTAAATGTTAGCTTAAAAAGAGAAAGACAGAAAGAAAAGCGGAAATAGAAAAAAACATAAAAACGATTTGCCAACAACGTGTATAATTCATTGCTGTTTTGTGTTTACTTGCGAAATTTAGTACTTAAACATCGGAACGAAATCATACATCAATACGTTGGCATTCATTACGAAATAAAACTCAAAAAAACATGGAAAACAATCTAGAAATAGGTAAAACTGAATTGAAAGAACATGAATTATTATCAGCTCAGAAATTTATACTATTAAGTGTATTGAGTCTTGGCTTATACGAATTATGGTGGATTTATAAATCTTGGAGTTTTTTTAGAGATAAAGACAATCTTGATATTATGCCAGCCGCTAGAGCATTTTTTGCCATTTTCTTTTTAAATAGTTTATTTGATAGAATACAATATTTTTCCAGATCTAAAGGCTACACCAAAACATTTTCATCTATTGGTTATTTTATTGGATTTATTGGGCTTAATTTTGCGGGCAGATTACCTGACCCATATTGGATAGTTTCATTTCTATCTATGTTTTTTTTAATTCCTGCATTAGAATCTTTAAATTATGGAATCAAGAATAGCGGAGATTATACCGTAATTGAAAACGGAAAATACAATAATCGTCAAATAGGCTTGATAATTGTTGGTTCTCTATTATGGATATTAATTTTGATAGGAATGTTTCTTCCAGCTGAATAAATACAACGAAAATACATTCAGACAAAATCAGCAACCTGAAAAAATAAAAACTTACATCTGAATTATACTCGAAAATAATAACGAAATGCTAACAACGTGTATAATTAATGGCTAGTTCGAGCTTGTTTACTAAATTAGTTGCTTAAACACGCCACTAATCATATGCAAACACGTTAGAAAACCTACAGTTATTATAATCGTTAAAAGGCATTTTATGCGATTTGCCCGATACTTACTAAACGATGCTCTTCATCACTATCAGAATGATCAATCCATTCTTCTTATTTATATTTTCCTTTTTCATTTTTTTTGCTAATTCATCAAACTTCTTCTTTTGTAAATTCCATGCTTTGTTGTTTTGCATAGTCAGAAACTACAAGTTTTAATAATTTTTATACGTTTATATATTTCTCTCTTGCGTTTATGAAGTTACTTGTGTAATCATATTTTAATTTCTTTAATTTGAGAAACTTTAAACTGATATCATGTTAAAAAACATTTCAAACTTAGGTTCTGTCGTTACTAAAACAGAACAAAAAACAATTACAGGAGGAAGAGCGGCTCAACAATGTGTTTGTGAATATCAATTTGCTTTCTGTAACAGTACTTACCCTGATAGTTACACTAACTTTAATGCGTGTATGGAAGAAGGTGATTGTTAATGAAAACATTAAAGAAAGGTAAACTTCGGTTTGCTTTTCTTTTTTTTCATTCCTGTTACTTACAAGTTAAATAAGTTCCTTTCTAAAAAAATTTCTACAATCCTATATTAATTACTTTTCATGTTGATTAAATTAATCATCAAAACTTCTTGACGTATTGCAGTCAACCACCTAAACTAAATGTGTCTTTTCGGTTGGAGTAACTCCTTTGACTTTCCATGTAAATTTATATATTTCTCCGTGGTTTATTAAATCTTGTAATTTTCGAATTGGTGAAATATATTCCTCTTTATTTCAATATTCTGCGATAATGTTTCTAAATTTAATTTACTCATAATTACAGTTATCGAATCTAATAAAACCGAAAAGCTCTTTGATATAATTGTGGTAAGTAAAACAAATTTTATCTCTAGTGAATTTAATATTTCATTTTCCTTATAAAGAAAGACAAGATGTTCTTTTATCCAGAAATATCAACTAGATAAACAATATATTTGTTTAGATATAACTAGTTGTATCACATCTATACATAACATAATGAATAAAATCAATAATGCAGGAAGGAATATTCATCCTTGTATTATACTTATTAATTGCAACAGATTTTGACTTAACCATTCCAAAGATTTCATATTTAATACCTATTCTTTGGAGTATTTCTATTCTCTTAAAGATTTATAAAAATAATAAGCTTAAACAATTAATTTCAAAAAGTAATATACCCACTGATACCTCAAAAGAGAAATACTACAGACTCATACCCTTTCTCTTTGGAATGATTACAATTTTCGGATCATTAACCGGAGTAATATACAACCAAAACAAATTATTCTTTAGCCTTTTAATTCTAAGTGGAATCTTGTTGTTTATTTCTGGCTTTTTCTACTTATCAAATGAAAATATTAATAAATATAAGAAGAAGTAAATTACTTAAATCACTCCTTCAATGGAAGAATTATGGGATAAAAACGAAAAACGTGTGGTAACAACACCTATAAATAACGTGGGTTTTTGTCCCTAAAATCTAAAGTTTGGGTATATTTACATTCATCTCCAAATCTTTTAATTTAGCTTTTTAAAAAGACAAAATTAAAAACAAAAGCTTATGGCTTGTGTCCACACGAAAATCCACTGATTTTCTGCCCCGTACTATTCATAGCTACACGTTGACAGTAATTACAAAACATAATTAAATAATGATACACAAGAATTTAATAACTGATTTTTTTTTGTTTCTAGCCATATTAGTGTTGATAGGATGTAATCATAAAAAAACGCAGAATTCTAAAAGGTTTACTATCACTGGAAACATTGCAAATATTCCTGATGGCACTATTTACTTAATGAAAGCAGGAGATTACTTAGGTTATACTTTTGAAAAGGTAGACTCTGCAAAAATTATTAATGGAAGGTTCAATCTACCAGGTATAATTGGTTTTCCTGAAATGTATTACCTGACTACCAAAGATAACCAGTCAATATCTTTTTTTAATGAGAATTCTAAAATCAACATTGAAGGAGATATTGAAAATTTGAAAAATGTAATAATCTCTGGTTCAAAAACTCATACAGAGTTAATCATAATACAAGAGCAAATTGATAGTTTGCAAGGAGACACGGCCAAGCGGAAATACATTAATTCCTTCATAACGAAGAACAAAAAATCATTTCTAAATCCTTATTTAATACTTACTTACATTTTTAATTTGGCGACTTATGAGGAATTGAAGGGCTTTTATTATTTAATGGATCCCAGTCTTAACCAGCATCGATATACAAAACGAATTAAAAATCAACTGGATGTTCTTGAAGCTGTACAAATTGGACAAATTGCTCCAGATTTTATTGAAAAAGATACTATTGGAAATGATGTCAGTCTTTCATCTTATAGAGGCTCATATGTTTTAATTGATTTTTGGGCATCCTGGTGTGGCCCATGCAGGAAAGAAAATCCGGGCATGATAGAACTCTATAATGAATTCAAAGCAAAAAATATGGACTTTGAAGTTATTGGAGTTTCTGGTGATTTTATGGAAGACAGATGGAAGAAGGCTATAATAAAAGATAAACTTCCATGGGTAAACATATCCGACATAAAAGGGTTTGATGGAACAGCTCTTAAAACGTATGGTATAAAAAGTATTCCCAACACTGTATTATTAGATAAGGAGGGAAAGATTATTGAAAAAGGTTTAACAGGTGAGGAATTGAGAATCAAAATTCGAGAAATTATTTCACCTAACTAAATTAATAAAAATCAACTACTGACAACAACGTATAAACTCTACAAGTGTTTAACATTCAACAATAAATTATCTTTAGACCGCTTCCAAAACGGGGAATAGTCCTAGTGGACGGTTCCATTTACGTAAGCTTATACCAACCGTAATTATAGTTAAATTAATATTCTTTTCTTAAATTTATGACATAAAAAAACAACACTTGTTGGGTGCTGCTTTGTGCTAAGTAATTTTTTATTTATTAATGGTAGTATAAAGGGTGTTTTAATTCCCTTTATACATTGTAATAAGCATTTCTAAATTATTACTTCGCTAATTTGTACTGTAGGTTCAGCATTCGTATAATTAGGAGCATCAGCCATAATAGCTTCTGCATTTGGCCCAAATGAGTTTTGAAAGGATTCCATAGATTCAAAATACATATTACCCATAGCCGCATAAGGAGCTGCCGATCCTGGTACTGCACTACCTAATCCTGATTCAACGGTTGCTCCTTTCACTGCATTTCCTAACAGTCCTGCCACCATTGGTATATGCTTGTTGCAATAATAGTCCATATCAAAAGTTTTACCTTCTCCATTTGGGTACATCACACTTAATTTAATCATTCCTTTTTTCATCTTTATCTGTTTTTATGATTCCTAAATATTCACCTATTTTTTATATTACTTATAACTTGAATATATACGTTTATAATACATCGTTATACTTTATAGACTAAAGATATAAATTAAATAAAGAAATATTCAAAATGAATACTTCTTTTTACTTACCACAATTATGTCAATGATCTTTTCCATATTTAAAGGTTCTGAAAACCTTCAGTTATCTTATAGGTTGTTAAAAATCATTTTTATTTCGTCAATTGTTGAATAGAAAGCTAATGTCATTAAATAGAAAATGACATATATATTAAGCTATCTTTATAAAAAAGAGAATGTTGTACATTATCCACATCTCTTTCCTTACTGTTTCCTTCCACGTATTGTATCGTCTGTTTGAAATACGCTTCACTCTCAAGG
>CBDTZS010000162.1:0-7357 GCA_965364955.1 uncultured Tenacibaculum sp.
AAAAACACCTTTATTAGTTACTTCTGTATTGACAAAAAAAATAGGAACTCCTAATTTTGTTGAATTACAAAGTATTGCAAAACAACCTAAGGAAAAAGAATACAATAGTGGCCCTCAACTTTTAGCGGTATTATTAGAAGGGAATTTTAACTCAGCTTACAAAAACAGAACAAAACCTTTTAACACATCACTTTTTAAAGCTGAAAGCAAACCGAATAAAATGGTGGTTATTTCGGATGGAGATATTGCAAAGAATCAAGTTTTAAAGGGAAAACCACATGATTTAGCGTTAGATAAATGGACAGGTGAACAATTTGGAAACAAAGAGTTTTTAATAAACACTATTGATTATTTGCTAGACGATTCCGGCTTAATTAAGCTACGTAATAAAACGGTACACATAAATTTATTAGATAAGCAAAAAGCCTATTCTGAAAAACGATTTTGGCAATTTATAAATATTGGAGTTCCGTTAATTTTATTAGCCTTGTTTGGATTTGGATTTAATTATTTAAGGAAGAGAAAGTATGGGAAGTAACGTTTATTTTTAAGTCATTAAAAAAATATTAATGGCTTAAAAATAAACGAAATATTTAATCATCAAAAAAACTTAAATCAAGATTATCATCTACTATTCCGAGTTTAATATAATTCTGTCTAAGGGATTTTTTTAAGGAGAAAATACCATAATTTAGTTTTTTATCAAAATTAAAAGTTTGACCTTCAATAATAAATCTATTCAGTAATATTTCTATCATCGGAAGAAAACCCTCTAGGCCTTTTCTTTTAGTGTTTATCTTTGTTAGCCCGATACTTTGTATATTTAAAATAAGGTAATAATTAGAGTTATTGTGATATTTATCTTTAAAAACTTTAATAAAATAATCTTCAGTAATTGAGTTATTCTTCATGAAATCGTGATAAAACACGTCATGATTTCCTACTTTACTTGAATGATTTATTATAATTTGAGTTTCATTTTGTGTTTTTTCAGAATCACGAAGTCCAAAAATATTATCAAGCTTTTCAAAAGGGAAATAATAAGTTTTCAATAAATTATCCGTAGAGTCAACCTTATAAATCTCATTTAATTTTTCTAACAATATTAAGTCATTTTTTGTTATAAATTTTAGATGCTCCGAACAGTATTTTGAAAAATATTGACGAAAAGAACTATCTATTATATCAAAAAATTCAACGATTAATTTATTCTTTAAATTATAGCTATTTGAATTTTCTTTTTTATTAATAAAAAATAACAAAGGGTGTCTTGGAGACAGTTCTTTTAGTTCGTTTAATAAAAAATTACTAAAGCTCTTAATATTTATAGATGAATACTTTTTAGAACGTTCATAAGATAAGTGTGCCTTATTTGTTAATAAAACTTCTCTAGTTTCAAAACTAAGATCTTTAGAAGTAATACTCTCATTTAGTGTATTAAATACAATTTTAGCACCTTCTTCTAAAAAGGTATTATCAATATGTTCTAATATTTTAAAAAATAATTCATATTCTATATATACACCATCGTCTTTTTTCACTAATTTATTAAGAATTTCAATTATTCCGTTCTGAGAAATAATTTCAGCCAATCTATCAAATGCTTTAAAGAAAATATTAAAATTGATTTGATCAGATTCTTTTATTAATAAACGAATAATAAGCAAGAACAAGCTTTCTAATTCAACAATAGTGTACCCTTTCTTAGTTTGCAAACTAATCGTAATTAAAAAATCTTTTATAAATTTCTTATCAAAATCAGTATGAGGGAAAAAGCTTTCTATATCTCCCTTAAAACTCGAAATGTATTGTTTAATTTCATTTTTAGAAAAAACATCTATCGATGGAGAAAATAATTTATTAAATATTTTTTTATGCCTTATACTATCTGATGTATTCTGTATATTATCTAAAAAAAGGTTAGTTATTATCCTTTCTATTTTAGAACTATTTGAAAATAATGAACCTGGTTTAAATTTAAATTTCTCATCTTCTATAAAAGAAGACTTAATGTCATATAAATTATTATCACTAAGTTCAAAATAATTTACATGATTATATTTTAATTCTTCGTAAAACTCAGGACATTTTAGTTTAAAAATTGTAAAATTTATAAAACCATTTTCATTTATTTCAAACTCTTTATTGTCTACTGTTATAAGTGAATGATCAAATATAATCTGATTTACTAATTTTAGTACGTCTCTAAAACTAGTTATAAACTCATCAAATAAATTATTTTTTTCTAACTCCTTAAAGTCAATTTTTAAACCTTCTAATCCTTTTTTATTTATTTCTTTTTCAAAAAAGGTTCTATATTCTGAAACATCAATTTTTGGTAAAAAAATTTCTAATTGGAAAAACTTATCTAAATAATTTGTCTTTAATAAATTAGTATTAATACTATTTAATACGTGTTTTTTATCTAGTGCTACTAAAAATATGGTGTTGTAAAAATTTGCAGAACTTCTTATTAATTTTAATACATGTAAAATTTCTATTGAACTTAACCTATCTAAGTCATCAATAATAACAACAATTTTTTTGTTTAATTTTTTTATTGATGAATTAACCTCTTTGTATAAAGTATCTGATGATTTACTGCTATCTTCTAATAAATTATTAAGAAGTGTACCTATTGTTTTATTTTCATATACTTCATTAAGTTTTTGCGCGTAATGAACTATTTTATTTGACAAATTACCATTAAACTTCTTTAATTTATCTTTAAAAACATCAAAAAATTGTTCTATAATTTCATTCTTATTATGATTTTGAAAAGGTTTAAAATCTATCAATATAATGTCGTCTTCTTTCTCTACTTCATCTTTCACTAAACTTATTAATGATGACTTTCCACTTCCCCATGAACCTGTAATAGCAATAGAAAATGATTTATTAAATCTATCTTTCTTTAATATTTTTAAAAGAGCTGGAACAGATTTATTTAAATTTGAACCATAAATTTCACTTTTCCATCTACTTGTTGTATCCTCTAATAAAAAATTATCATCACTATTAAACTTTTTGTATTTATAGTAGATACCTATTAAGTAATTATATAGCAATAATAAAAATGAAATAACTAATAATATAATACTGTATATAAATAATGGAATTCCAAAACTATCGGTAATATAATTGAGTTCAAACACCGTATTTCTATTTAAATAAATGTGAATGGTAATACTTATGAAAGTTAGTAAACTGAAAAACTGAAACCTAGAGGCTAGGTATTTATACTTTATTAACTTTATATAGCCAAGAATAATAATTAAAACGAAAGCTATGTAGGGTAATATTATTATTTTATTTGAGTAACTGTTTGAAACAGTAAAGTAACTTATATAGTTACAAATAAGTAAATTTATTTTATCTAAAAAAATGAAAAGAAGAATAAAGAACACAACATAAATCAATAACTTTTTTATTAATTTATAATAGTCTAAATTGGGTATTTCAAATTTATTTATGATTTTTTTAATTTCACCTATTAAGGTTGTTTTTTCATCTGACATTAAGTTGTGTTTTCTTTTAGCAATAATTTTTAACTAGATCTTATTCTTTTCTAGCTTTTTCAAGAGTTCTATAAATTTATAGAAAAAATTATTATAAAGAAGAGGGAAATCCGTAAATATTAAATTAAAGTCAAATTATGTAAATCAATAAATTTACTTTAACAGATCACTATAAATAAAAGTATAGTTCAATCTCTTCTGCACTTTATCTGAATTGATTATTTTATATTTTAAGGGTAAAGAATCATCAAAAACAGGTGGTTCTTTTTTTAATATTTCCCTCGCGTTTACATAATATTCTTCACGAGTTGGATGGTGATTAGAGCAAGCATTAAAAACTTCACCAAAAACATTCTGTGTAATTATCTCGTACATAATTTCGATACAATCCTCTTGATGTATCATATTTACAAAACCTTTGGGTTGTGGTACTCTTTTATTTTGAAACCAATTTCCTGGGTTTCTACCTTTACCAAACAATCCTGCAAAACGCACTATTGTTGTATCAAAATAACTGTTTTCTCTAAAAGCATTTTCTATTTCAACTAAAGGAGAATTTATTGTTGCATCTTCTTCTGTCACTTCTTTATTTAAACTAGGGTATACAGAAGTTGAACTTACAAAAAGCACTTTTTTTATAGTAGATTTTTCAATTTCTTTAATCAAGCTTTTGAAACCTAAAACGTTTTTTGAAGTAATTGCTATAATTAGTATTTCAGAAGCTAAAAACGGTTGAAGCTGTTTATTGTTTACTTCATTAATATCAATTAAAAAAGGATGAATCCCTTCTTCTTCGAAAATCTCTAATTTCTGAACAGAAGTTGTTGACCCTTTTATATTAAATCCTTTACTTACTAAATATGTCGCTACTGGTTTTCCTAACCAACCACAACCTAAAACACTAACATTCATTATCACAACAATTATCTTCTCTAACTAATTTACAAGAAACTACGGCAAGTAAAGCTCCTAAAATTGGTGCAAGGATATACAACCATAAATGCTCTATATGACCAGAAATTAAAGCTGGAGCAATAGAACGAACAGGATTCATAGATGCTTTTGTCATAGGCCCTGCAAACATTGCTTCTAATAATACTACGCCTCCAATAGCAATACCTGCCATAATACCTACTTCTTTACTTCCTGAAGAAACATTAATAATAGTTAACATTAAAAAGAAGGTTAACAATAGTTCTAAAATAAATGCCCGCCATGGCTCTAATACAGGAATGGTTGCTCCATAATATTCACTTTCAGGAAATAATACCCAAAGAATACAACTTGCCAATAGCGCTCCCAATAATTGAGCAACGATATATTTCGGAACCTCTTTCCAAGAAAACTTTTTAGCATACGCAAAGGCAATTGTCACAGCAGGATTAAAATGTGCTCCAGAAATTTCTCCAAAAGCATATATCATTGCCATCACAATTAAACCCCAAGTAATAGCAATTCCTGTGTGTGTTAAATCAGTTCCGCCAGTTATCTCATTTACCGTCATTGCTCCTGTACCACAGAAAACTAATGCAAAAGTTCCTATTAATTCTGAAATATATTTTTTCATGGCAACAAATATCAGATTTTTATTTTACATTATTTTATGTTTTCATTAACATTAAACTATCTAATTCCTTGTAATTTTATCATCGAAATATAAAACAAACCAATTATCATGAAAAAATTAGTTTTAAGTTTATTTGTAACTGCTATAGCCTTTACAACAAATGCACAAATAAAGACTCCTGCTCCTAGTCCTTCTTCTAAATTAGAACAAGCTGTTGGATTAACAGATGTAACTCTTGAATACTCTAGACCAGGAATGAGAGGTAGAACAATCTTTGGAGATTTAGTACCTTTTGATAAAGTATGGAGAACTGGAGCAAACGAGAATACTAAAATCACTTTTAGTGATGATGTTACTATCGACGGAAAAGAATTAAAAAAAGGAACGTATGCTTTATATACTAAACCAAGTAAAGATTCTTGGGAAGTTATCTTTTATTCTGACTCAAAAAACTGGGGAAATCCTCAGAAATGGGATGCTAGTAAAGTAGCTTTATCTACTACTGCTAAAGTTCAGCCAATGTCTATGAAAATAGAAACGTTTACGCTGTCTATTGATGATATTACAAATGATTCTGCTGTTTTAGGGATATTATGGGAAAATGCTTATGTTGGTGTAAAATTTAATACTCCTACTGATAAAGGTGTTGAAGCAAGTATTACTAAAACAATGAACGGACCATCTGCCAACGATTATTTTAATTCAGCTAAATACTATTTAGACGGAGGAAAAGATATTAATAAAGCTAGAACATGGATTAACAAAGCTGTTGATATGACTAAAGACCAACCTCGTTTTTGGTATTTACGTCAACAATCTTTAATCTTAGCTAAAGCTGGAGATAAAAAAGGAGCTATTGTAGCTGCTAAAGCTTCTTTAGCTGGTGCTGAAAAAAGAGGGAATGCAGATTATATAAAAATGAATAAAGAATTTTTATCTAAAATGTAGTCGATTATTTTAAATTAAAATTAATATCGTTTATAAAATGTCTACAACTTCGGTTGTGGACATTTTTGTTTTATATAAACTATTTTATATTATACCTTAAAAAACAAATGCTAACTTTGTAGTATGAAAAAATCTATAGCCATTATTGGTGGAGGTTCTTCTGCTCTTATTACTGCAGCATTCTTAGATTCCAATAAATTTGACATCACTATTTATGAAAAAAAGAAATCGTTGGGTCGAAAATTCTTAGTAGCCGGTGATGGAGGTTTTAACCTTAGCCATGGAGAAGCGATTGATAAGATGATTACTAGATACACACCTAGTTCATTTCTTAAAGAGGCTTTATTAAACTTTACTAACGATGATTTACGCAATTGGTTACTTCATATAGAAATAGCAACATTTGTAGGGAGTAGTAATAGAATATATCCTGAAAAAGGAATTAAACCGATAGAAGTTCTCAATAAAATAAAACAATTATTAATTGATAAAAATATTCAGTTTGCATACAATCATGAATGGAAAGGTTGGAATGCTAAAAATGAATTGATTTTTAATGATAATAAAACTATCACTGGTGATTACACTATCTTCTCGATGGGGGGAGCTAGTTGGAAAATTACAGGATCTGATGGTAATTGGTTATCTACCTTTAAAAATAAAGGAATAGATACGCTTCCTTTTTTACCTGCCAATTGTGGGTATGAAATTAAATGGCCACAAGAATTCATTCTAAAAAATGAAGGACAACCTTTAAAAAATATCGCACTTTCTTGTTTAGACAAAAAACAAAAAGGGGAAGTCGTTATCACTAAATTTGGTTTAGAAGGGAATGCTATTTATGGGTTGAGTCCACAAATACAACCGCAACTTTCCGCTAACAAAACAGCAATCGTTTTACTAGATTTAAAACCTACGCTCGATTTTGAAGATGTTCTTAAAAAGATAAAATCCTCACATTTAAAAATCACTGAAACTCTTAAAAGGAAACTGAAATTAAGTCCATCTCAAATTCATCTTTTAAAAACTGTTTTATCAAAAGAAGAATTTACTGATAAAAACATGCTGTCAAAAAAAATAAAAGCGTTACCACTAATTGTTCACTCTGCTGCCTCTTTAAATGAAGCTATATCAACTACTGGAGGAATAGCTTTAAATGAGGTAACCGAAAATTTTGAGTTAAATAAACTTAAAAACAATTTTTGTATGGGCGAAATGCTTGATTGGAATGCACCGACAGGAGGATATTTATTGCAAGCTTGTTTTAGTATGGGTGTGTATATTGCTAAATATTTGAATGAAAAAGATTAGAAACTCATTACTT
>CBDTZS010000163.1:0-7263 GCA_965364955.1 uncultured Tenacibaculum sp.
TTTCTTCTTCTAAAAATTTTTCTTTTAAACGTTCTGCCATACAGCCTAAAACACCAACTTTCATAGTCGGGTTTGTTTTTTTAACGGCATTGTATTTTTGTAAACGCTTACGAATGGTTGTTTCCGCTTTTTCTCTAATAGAACAGGTGTTTACTAAAACTAAATCAGCATCTTCTAAGTTTTGAGTGGTGTTAAAACCCTCTTTAGCTAAAATAGAAGCTACAATTTCGCTGTCGTTCATGTTCATTTGACAACCGTAACTTTCTATAAATAATTTTTTAGTGTTATCTTTTTTCTTTTCAGTTACAAGAGCTTTCCCTTGTACCTGTTCATCTATAACCTTTTCAGTGTGCTCCATATTCATATTAAAATGGTTGCAAAGATACAACCAAAATATAAAATTTATGACAAATTGGCAGAAATTTATGATTGATTTTTACTCGTTTTTAAGGTTAAACTTAAACAAAAAGTTTTTTTTTAAAAAAAACATTCTACTTTTGCAAATTCCAGACATCATTATATATTATGGTGTGAAAATGATAATTGAAGAGAGATATGGCAAAGAATTTAGTTATAGTTGAGTCACCTGCAAAGGCAAAAACGATTGAGAAATTCCTAGGAAAAGATTTTCAAGTTGAATCTAGTTATGGTCATATTGCCGATTTACCTTCTAAAGAATTAGGTATTGATGTTGAAGGAGACTTTAGTCCGAAATATATCGTTTCTGATGATAAAAAACCAGTTGTTAAGAAGTTAAAAGCTCTAGCTAAAAAAGCAGAAACTGTTTGGTTAGCAAGTGATGAGGATCGAGAGGGAGAAGCAATTGCGTGGCATTTAAAAGAACAGTTAGGATTAAAAGAAGAAAATACAAAACGTATTGTTTTTCATGAAATCACGAAAAACGCCATTTTAAAAGCAGTCGATAATCCAAGGGATATTGACTATAATATGGTAAATGCACAACAAGCACGTAGGGTTTTAGACAGACTTGTAGGGTATGAATTATCTCCAGTTTTATGGCGTAAAGTAAAAGGAGGCTTATCAGCGGGAAGAGTACAATCTGTAGCTGTAAGATTAATTGTAGAGAAAGAAAGGAGTATTCAAGGATTTGCATCAGAAACACATTATAAAGTAGTTGCTGAATTTTCGAATAATGAAGGGAAGACTTTTAAAGCTATCATTCCGAAGAATTTCGATTCTAAAAAAGCAGCAGAAAGTTTCTTGAAATCATGTTCAGGTGCTGATTTTTCTATTGCTGAGTTAACTAAAAAACCAGCAAAAAAATCGCCAGCAGCACCATTTACAACTTCTACATTACAGCAAGAAGCGTCTAGGAAATTAGGTTTTCCTGTAGCTAAAACAATGCAAGTTGCACAGCGTTTATATGAAGCGGGTTTAATAACTTATATGAGAACAGATAGTGTAAATTTATCTGTTGATGCGAGAGATGCTGCCGAAGAAGAAATAACTAATTATTACGGGAAAGAATATAGTAAACAACGTGTTTTTAAAACGAAGGCAAAAGGTGCTCAAGAAGCCCATGAAGCAATTCGTCCTACAAGCATGAAAATGCATTCTATTAATAGTGAATACGATCAAAATAGATTGTATGATTTAATTTGGAAAAGAACATTGGCATCTCAAATGAGTGATGCGCTGTTAGAAAGAACCAATTTTAAAATTGAGAATACTGAAAACTCAAAAATCTTCACAGCAAATGGAGAGATGATAAAGTTTGAAGGTTTCTTAAAAGTGTATTTAGAAGGAAATGATAATGAAGACGAAGAGCAGGCAGGAATGCTGCCTAATTTAAAAGTTGGGGAGAATTTAGAGTACACTTTTATAAACGCAACACAAAGATTTACGAGTCCACCTTACCGTTTTACAGAAGCATCTTTGGTAAAGCAATTAGAAGAATTAGGTATTGGTAGACCATCTACTTACGCACCAACAATTTCTACAGTTCAAAGAAGAGGTTATGTAGAAAAAGGGGAAAATGAAGGAGTCGAAAGGAATTATGAGCAAATGATTCTAACAAACGGAGCTGTTGAAAGTCAGATGTTGATGGAAAAAACAGGTTCAAATAAAAATAAATTAATTCCTACAGATATCGGGAATATTGTGAATGATTTCTTAGTTTCAAATTTTTCAAATATTTTGGATTTTGGTTTTACAGCTAGGGTTGAGAATTCTTTTGATGATATTTCTGAAGGAGATGAAGATTGGATAGAAATGATAAAAGGTTTCTATAGTGATTTTCATAAAACAGTAACAGATGTTCAGGAGAATGCTGAAAGAGAAAGTGGTGAGCGTGTTTTAGGGAAGCATCCAGAATCGGGAAAAACAGTTCTAGTTCGTTTGGGTAAATTTGGTCCAATAGCACAAATTGGCGCGCCTGAAGATGAAGAAAAGCTGTTTGCTAGTTTAAATAAAACTCAGAATTTAGGAACCATAACAATGGAAGAAGCATTAGAGTTATTTCTGCTTCCAAAAACGTTAGGAACTTATGAGAATGAAGAAGTAATTGTTTCTAATGGTCGTTTTGGACCTTATATTAAATTCGGAGCTATGTTCGTTTCTTTAGAAAAAGGCGAAAACCCGATGGAAGTAGATTTGCCAAGAGCTGAAGAATTAATTGTAGCAAAGCAAGAGGCAGATGCGCCAATTTATCATTATGAAGATTTACCAGTACAAAAAGGAGTCGGTCGTTTTGGTCCCTTCTTAAAATGGAATTCTATATTCATTAATGTAAGTAAAAAGTATGATTTTGATAATCTTACTGATGATAATATTATTGAGTTAATTGAAGTTAAAAAACAGAAAGAAATAGATAAGGTTATCCATAATTGGGAAGATGTTGCTATTCGCGTAGAAAAAGCACGTTGGGGCCGTTTTAATGTTATCAAAGGAAAAATTAAAATTGAATTACCAAAAACAACAGAAATAGAAAAACTTTCTAAAGCGGAAGCTGTTAAAATGATTGAAGCTAAAACACCTAAAAAGAAAGTTGCGAAAAAAAAGGTAGTAAAAAAGAAAGTTACGAAAAAATAATAAAACAGCTTTCAAGAAAAATAGTTTAGTATATTGCTAGCCCGTTTAAACCCCCATAGAAATGGATTTCAGTTTTTTTAAACCAATCAAAAATACCGTGGTCGCGCATTTAATGTCGCAGCCATCTTCTTCGTTGGGAAAAAACATTGGTATACATACTGTAGAAAATGGCTTTCCTGATTTGTCAGGAATAAGTATCGCTGTTTTGGGTGTTAAAGATGGGAGAGGAGCTGAGGATAATGATGGTTGCGGAGAGGAATTGCAATATGTTCGTGAAAAATTATATCAATTATTCCCTGGTAACTGGCAAACTCAAATAGTCGATTTAGGAAATATAGAGCAAGGTAGTACTCTTAAAGACACTCATTTTGCAGTAAGCTCTTCTGTCACGTATTTACTAAAGAAAAAAATAATTCCTATAATAATAGGCGGTAGTCAAGACATTACGTATGCAAATTATCGTGGGTACGATTCTTTAGAGCAAACAGTTAATTTAGTATCTGTAGATAGTCGGTTTGATTTAGGTTCTATAGATAACGAGTTATCTTCTAATTCCTTTTTGAGTAAGGTAATTATGGAACAGCCAAATAACTTATTTAATTACAGTAATATAGGTTATCAGACTTTTTTTAATTCACAAGAAGAAATTGAGTTGCTCGATAAATTATATTTTGATGCTTTTAGGTTAGGTGAAGTAAAAGATGTAACTTTAGTGGAGCCTATAATGAGAGATGCAGATATCGTTAGTGTTGATATAGGTAGTGTGCGTCAAAGTGAGGCGCCAGGAAATAACAATGCATCGCCAAATGGTTTTTATGGAGAAGATATTTGTGCTATTGCAAGGTATGCAGGAATCAGTGATAAAGTAACTTCTTTTGGCGTTTATGAATATAATAGTAAATTTGATTCAAATTATCAAACAGCAAGTTTAATTGCTCAAATGATTTGGTATTTTATTGAAGGGGTAAATGCTCGAGCAAAGGACTACCCATTTGTAACAAAAGAAAATTACCAGAAATTCACAGTTCTTTTAAATGATGATGACCCTATAAATTTTTATAAAAGTGATAAAAGTGGTCGTTGGTGGATGGAAATAAATTTAATATCGAATAATAAACACAAAAGACATGCGTTAATACCATGTGACTATAAAGATTATGAACAAGCGCTAAAACGAAAAATGCCTGATAGGTGGTTTAAAGCTTTACAAAAGCTTGTTTAAAGCGCATAAATTTTTGTTTGATAAAAATTATAACAGGGAATTGTTTTTTAATAAAAAAAATAATAGGTTTACGACCTCTTTTTATAAGAAGAAATAATATGAAGAAAATAGCAGTATTTGCATTATTAGTATCTCTAATTTACGCTTGTGGTTCAAGTGGTGATAGAGGAGAATTGGTAGGTGAGAAGTCAAAAAGAAAATGGTTTGCAGAAAAACCATTTGGAATGGCTAAAATCCCTGGAGGTTCGTTTACGATGGGTAAACAAGATGAAGATCCGTTAGGAGCAATGAATGCACCGACCAAAACAGTTACAGTGCAACCATTTTATATGGACGAATCTGAAATTACTAATAGTGAGTATAAACAGTTTGTGTTTTGGGTAAGAGATTCTATAACAAGAACAAAATTAGCATATCAAGCAGACTTTGTTTCAGGTGGAGAGAATGATCCGGAAAATGCAGGGAAGAATGCTCAAGGTATTCAATTATATGCTTTTGCTTCAAAAGACACTGTAGGTGAATCACCATATTCAAAATATATGCGTGAAAACTATTATGAATTAGGCGAAGGATTAGATTCTTTAAAACCATTAGACTGGCAAGAAGAAATTATTTGGGAACAACAAGAATATCCAGATACAGACTATGTGGAGGTGATGGATTCTTTATATCTTAAAAAAGATGAGTCTTTAAACGGAATAAGAACATTTAATACTAAATTATTAAATTACAGGTATTATTGGTTTGATAATGAGCAAGCTGCTAAGACAGGTAAGGATAGAAAAGACTTTCTGAAAGATGAGGTGCTTAATGTTTATCCAGATACTACAGTTTGGATTAAAGATTTTAATTATTCATATAACGACCCAATGCATCAAGAATATTTTGCTCATAAGGCTTATGAAAACTATCCTGTAGTTGGAGTTACTTGGAATCAAGCAAAAGCATTTTGTCATTGGAGAACACAAACAAAAAATAACTTCCAAAGGTCTAAAAAGAAATTAGGGTTAGTTCCTTCGTTTAGATTACCTACCGAGGCAGAATGGGAATATGCAGCTCGTGGTGGATTAAATTATGGTAAATACCCTTGGGGTGGACCAAGTACAACAAGTGATAGAGGTTGTTTCTTAGCGAATTTTAAACCAGTACGTGGAGATTATGCTGCGGATGGAGCTTTGTATACCGTTGAAGCAGTTTCTTTTAACCCTAACGAATACGGGTTGTTTAATATGGCAGGAAATGTGTCTGAATGGACAAATACAGCATATAATCAAATGTCTTACTATATGGGATCAACAATGAATCCTAATGTAGAGATTAAAGAAAACCGTAGAAAAATTATTCGTGGAGGTTCTTGGAAAGATGTAGCATACTTTTTAGAAGTAAGTTCTCGTGATTGGGAATATGCTGACACTGCAAGAAGTTATATAGGATTTAGAACGGTACAAGATTATTTAGGTACGAGTAAAAACAAGTAAAGAATAAATATTAATCCCCTTTTTAAAATTAAAAATTATGGCACAATCACAATCAAAATCAACTAAGAAAATTTTTAACATGGTCTATGGTCTGGGAGCAGCTGTAGTAATCATTGGAGCTCTATGTAAAATTCAGCACTTTTCATTTGGGCCAATTACTGGAGGTATGATTCTTACTCTAGGTCTTGTTGTCGAGGCTTTGGTTTTTGCTATTTCAGCATTTGAACCAATTGAAGATGAATTAGATTGGTCTAAGGTATATCCAGAATTATCAGATGGTCAATCTTTAGGTAAAAATGGTGAAGCTACTCCACAAGATGCACAGAGCATGTTGTCTCAAAAATTAGATGATATTTTAAAAGATGCGAAGTTAGATTCAAGCTTAATTACTAGTTTAGGAGATAGTATTAAGAATTTTCAAGGTGCTGCAGAAGGCTTAACAGCAACATCAGCAACTGTATCTTCTACAAATCAATACAACGAACAAATGTCAATGGCTGCAGCTAAATTAGAATCTTTAAACGGATTGTATTCTACACAAGTGGAAAGCGCAGGTAAACAAGCTGATATAAATTCTGCTTTAGTTGAAAACACACAACGTTTACAAGAACAAATGCAATCATTAGCTACTAACTTATCTTCTTTAAACGGAGTATATGGAGGAATGTTAACAGCAATGTCAACCAAATAATTAATTAGTTTATCTAATTTTTATTAACTAAACAAACTAATTAAAATGGCAGGAGGAAAACAGTCACCAAGGCAAAGGATGGTAAACTTAATGTACCTTGTATTTATTGCGATGTTAGCGATGAATATGAGTAAGGAAGTTTTATCAGCTTTTGGATTAATGAATGAAAAATTATCGGAATCTAATATTAGAGCAACCGAAAAGAATAAAGCTTCGTATGCAACGTTAGCACAAAAAGCATCTGAGCAAGCAAAGCAATATGGTGAAGCTAAAGAAAAAACAGACAAGCTTAGAGGTATGGCAGATGGGTTATTTGCTTACATTGCAGATTTGAAAATTCAAATGGCTAGCGAGATAGAAGATAAGAAAGCTTACGAGTCTATGGATAAGTCAGGTTTCTTAGATCAATATTTTTTTGCTAGCGGAAAAATTACCCCTAAGGGAAAAGAATTTGTTGATAAAATAAATGAGTTTAGAGATCAATCTTTAGTCGTTTTAGGTGAATCTGAATTATCTAGTGTAGTATCAGCTCGTTTTAGTACTGATGATGTTACGAATAAAGATGGTGAAAAAAGAGACTGGTTAAAGCATAACTACGAAGGATTTCCTTTAATAGCATCACTAACTAAGTTAACACAAATTCAGGCAGATGTTAAAACAACTGAAGCAGATGCATTAACATCTTTATTACAAGGTGAGTTAGAAAGCGCCGTGTCAATGAGTAAGTATGACGCGATGGTTGTTTTTGACAAAAATGCCTATTATCCTGGAGAAAAATTATCAGGAAAAATTGTTCTAGGGAAAAATGACCCTAATTTAAC
>CBDTZS010000164.1:0-7144 GCA_965364955.1 uncultured Tenacibaculum sp.
CGTATGTTTCGCTTTATTAGCAGTGTTTTTTGCTTTTCCTTTTTTAGGCATTTTTAGACTGTTTTATTGCTAATAATCCTAAGAAAGTAATTACTCCGTTAAGAACTAAAATAAAGAACTCAAAATTAAAATTCCATAAAGTATTAGTTAAGTAATTTATTCCAAAAGCTAAAAATGGAGAGAGTATACAAATTACAGGAACCAGTTTATCTTTTACGTTTAATTTAGTAAATAATCCGAAGGCATATAAACCTAATAGCGGACCATAGGTATAACCTGCAAATTGAAATATTTTAGCAATCACACTGGCATCTGCAATAAAATATTTAAAAACTAATATCGTAGCGATTAATACAAATGAAAATAAGATGTGTATTTTCTTGCGTATTTTTTCTTTTTCTTGGTCATCTTCTTTTTTGTCAATTTCTAAAATATCAATACTAAATGACGTTGTTAAAGATGTTAAAGCACTGTCGGCACTCGAGTAGGCAGCAGCAATTAATCCTAGTAAAAAGAATAAAGAAGTAACTAAGCCTAAATCACCACTCATCGCAATCATTGGAAATAACTGATCTTTATGTGCGTCAATTTCGTTTGTAGCAGCATAATCAGTTAATAGCACACCTAAAGCTAAAAAGAAAAAGTTTACAATTACTAAGACAATGGTAAACCAGAACATATTTTTTTGAGCATCTTTTAAGTTGCGACATGTTAAGTTTTTTTGCATCATATCTTGATCTAAACCTGTCATTACAATAGCGATGAATGCTCCTGAAAAGAATCTGTTCCAAAAATAGTTTCCCGCTTTTGGATCATCAAAAAAGAATATTTTAGATAATTTGTTTTCAGACATGTATGAGAATAAACTATCAATTTGCATGGCATCTTTAATCATTACAATACAAACACCTACAGCAATTAGCATGAATAATGTTTGTAAAGTATCCGTCCAAACAATTGTTTTCATACCTCCTTTAAAAGTGTATAACCAAATTAATAAAATAGTGATAGTTACAGTTACCCAAAACGGAATTCCGTAGGCGTCAAATAAAATTAATTGTAACACATTAGCTACTAGAAACAAACGGAAAGCAGCTCCAATAGTTCTTGATAATAAAAAGAAAGAAGCTCCGGTTTTATAAGAATATCTACCAAAACGATCTTCTAAATACGTGTAAATAGAAGTAAGGTTTAATCGATAGTAAAGAGGTAGTAATACCAAGCCAATTACAGCATACCCAACAACATAACCCAATACCATTTGCATATAACTCATTTGTTGACCTTCTACCCAACCTGGTACCGAAATAAAGGTGACTCCAGAAAGGGAAGCACCTATCATACCAAAGGCAACCAAATACCAAGGAGAAGAGTTGTCTGCTTTAAAAAAAGTATTGTTGTTTGCTGATTTACCTGTGATGTATGAAATAAGAATTAATACACCAAAATAGGTAAGGATAAGTAGTAATATGTGTAGTGGTTGCATACAGTTAAATTATGAGCCACGAATGTACTAATTTGTAATTATAAATTAAATGCAATAAGTTTAATAAATGTAAGGTTGAACGGAGTAGATACCTTTCAGCTTCGCTCAACCTTACATGAAATTACATTTCAATAATTACATCTTCCGTTTTTCTACGGATTTTTTTTAAGTCTTTCATATAATCATCTTCAGCTCTAAAGCCAACGGGTAATACTAAAACCGAAGTTAAATTGTGATTGTCTAAACCTAAAATCTCATCGTATTTTTCAGGGATAAAACCTTCCATTGGGCAAGAATCTATTTGCTCGTTTGCAGCAACAGTCATTAAATTACCTAAAGCAATGTATGCTTGGTTTTTATTCCATACCAGTAATTCTTCTTGAGTTTTAGCACCAATAGAAGAAATAAGCATTGTTTTAAATGGCTCTAGGATTTCATCAGGAGTATTCCTGATATCTTTCACTAAAGAAAAATAGTTTTCAATATCTGTTATTGAATATTCTTTAGGAATACATAAAACCAATACATGTGATGCTTGAGCTACTTGAGGTTGATTCCAAGAATGTTCAACTAATTGATGTTGGATTTCTTTATTTTGAATTACGACCATTTTAATAGGTTGCAACCCGTATGAAGTAGCTGTTAGATTAAAAGCTTCTTTTAAGGTGTTTATTTGTGTTTCTGAGAGTGATTTATTTTCGTCGAATTTTTTAACAGCATAACGCCATTCTAAACTTTCTATACTATTCATTTTTTTGAATTTATTCCCACTAGTGGGTTTAAGACTCCGACGCTTGTGTCGAAATATAAATGGTTTGTTTCCTTATTAATACCTTTGGGCTTGCTCCTAGGTTACTTATTTGTGAAGCAAAATTACAATTGCTTTTAATAAAAATAGTTATTTAATGATTGTAAAAATTGATAACTAAATCAATTTAACCATTATAACTATCTATTATTTTGATGAAAGTTTCAGGTTCCGGACGAACACGGTAGTTATCAGTTAAATCTGCAAAAATTATTTTATTGTTTTTATCGGTAATTATAACCGTTGGTAAAACAACATCAGAGTCATAACCTAAAACCTGAAATCCTGCTGGTAATCCGTTTTCGTGAAGAATTCCTAATTGTTTTGCAGCTTTATTATTGTTATCTACTAGAAAATGAAAAGGGACTTTATATTTTTTCGCTAAGTTTTCGGTAAATTTATGTGGCTGTGAACTCACCAAAACCATAGCTGTATTTCGTTTTTCTAATTCTTTATATTGATTTGCTACTTCTTTTATTTGAGCCATACAAAGCGGACACCAATTACCTCTGTAAAATAAGAAAATTTTAAAATCTCCCGTTAAATTATTTACAGAAATATTTTCTTTCTGTCCGTTTTCAAGAACAAAATTTGGTAACGTATTTCCAACCTCCAAAACAGCATCATTTCTAGAATTAAAAGAAGAATACCAAGTTAAATATGCTAACCAGCCTAAAGCTAAACTCACAGAAATAAGTAAGGATTGTTGTTCGAAATTAAAGAGGTTTAAAACGAACCCGATAACAATTAAAGTTGAGTAAAAGCTCAAGCTTTTACTTGTTCTTGCCACAGGTTTAATAAATAGCATTGAAAAAAATGCTACAATTGTTATAGATGAAATTAATAACCCAATTTCATTTATGCTGAAACTTGTATTGATAATCGTTTTTATAAAAATTAGTAACGCGAAAACAGGGAATCCGCTGATAAAAAGTGATTTGCTAATGTTTTTCATGTCTTATTGAGTGCCTATATAGGCAAGGATTTAATTGGTTTTTGTGTTTGAATTTAATTAATTATCTTAAACTCAAAAAAACACTATTAAACGACTAGTTATTTTTATCGTAAAAGAATTGCTAACTTACGGTTATGAAAGAAGACTTTCTACATTTTTTATGGCAATACAAATTGTTTGATGTAAACAGGTTAAAATCTGAACAGAATGAAACTATTCTGATTGTTAAATCTGGATTTCATAATAAAAATTCTGGACCAGATTTTTTAAATGCTCAGTTAAAAATTGATGATCAAACGTGGGTAGGAAATGTAGAGATTCATATCAATTCTTCAGATTGGTATGCTCATAAACATGAAGAAGATGAGAATTATGATGCTGTAATTTTACATGTTGTTTGGGAACATGATGTTGAGGTTTTTATGAAAGATAATCAGCCTATTACTACATTAGAATTAAAAAATTTAGTTGATAAAAATATCCTTAATAATTATCAGAATTTAGTAACGAAACAGCAACGATGGATTCCTTGTGAAGGCCAAATAACAACAGTTGATTCATTTTTAGTAAGCAATTGGTTAGAACGATTGTACTTAGAAAGATTAGAAAATAAATCGGTTTTAATAAAAAATTTATTAAAGAAGTCAAATAATGATTATGAGGCTGTCTTGTTTCAGTTATTAGCTAAAAATTTTGGTTTAAAAGTAAATGGGGAAGCTTTTTTACAACTAACGCAATCGTTTGATTTTTCTCTAGTACGAAAGATTCGGTTTAATGAATTACAATTATCAGCTTTATTATTTGGACAGGCAGGGTTTTTAGAAAATGTAATTGAAGATGAGTATTTTCTTCAATTAAAAAAGGAGTATAATTATTTGCAACACAAATATAACTTGCTATCTATAACTAATAGACAATTTCAATTTTTTAGAATGCGACCAAATAATTTTCCAACAATTCGAATTGCACAGTTGGTAGCGCTGTTTTATAAACATCAAAACTTATTTTCTAAGTTAATGGAATTAAAAAGTCTGAATGATTTTTATAGTTTGTTTTCAGTTGAGGTTAATGATTTTTGGAAAACTCATTATACGTTTGAAACTGAATCTAAAAAATCAACAAAAAAACTTACAAAATCATTTCTCGACTTGTTATTAATAAATACAATTATTCCTTTAAAGTTTGTGTACAAACAAGGCAAAGGAGAGGAGAATGAAGAGGGTTTTTTAAAATTAATACAACAAATTAAACCAGAGAAAAATTCAATTGTATCTAAGTTTTTAGATCTAAAATTAAATGCTAAAAACGCTTTTGAGAGTCAAGCTTTATTAGAACTTAAAAATAATTATTGCGCAAAGAAACGATGTTTACAATGCGCAATAGGTAATTGTTTGTTGAGAAAATAATTTTAGCTATTTTTGTGTATAAATTACACATATGTATGAGTGAGCAATCTATAAAACTTTCGGTAGATGCAGTTGTATTTGGATATGAAGCAGGTGTTATATCAATATTACTTATTAAAAGAAAATTCGAACCATTTAAGGGGAAATGGGCTATTCCAGGAGGCTTTGTTTTAAACACTGAATCATTAGAAGAAGCTGTTGAAAGAGAGCTTAAAGAAGAAACAGGTGTTAAGATTAATTACTTAGAACAGTTATATACTTTTGGAAAGCCAATTAGAGACCCTAGAGGAAGAGTTGTGTCAATCGCTTATTTTGGATTAGTTAGGCCAAATGCATTTAAAATACATGCTTCAACGGATGCAGAGGAAGTGGAGTGGTTTAAAATTGATGATTTGCCCAAATTATCATTTGATCATAAAGAAATACTTGAATTAGCGATCTCTCGATTGCAAAGTAAAATAACTTATGAGCCAATTGGTTTTGAGTTATTAGAGGAAAAATTTCCGTTTTCAGATTTAGAAAAATTATATATTACACTTATAGGAAGACCAATTGATAGGCGTAATTTTAGAAAGAAAATTTTAAAATTAAATATTCTTGATGAGTTAGAGGATAAGGTCTCAAAAGGCTCAGGAAGACCTGCTAATTTATTTAAATTCAACAAAAAAAGATACTTTAAATTAAAAAAAGAGGGTATTGTTTTCGAGATTTAAACTATAATAATATAGTTTGCGTAAAAAAAACACAAATAATGTTTGGTGAATAAATACATCTATCATATATTTGCGTTGTAATTACGCAAATATATAGAAATTATGATTTTTACTTCAAATGAAAAGCTGCCTGAAAAAGAAAGCAATAAAAAATACATTTTTTTAGCTGGAAGTATCGATTCACAAGTACAAACTAATTGGAGAAAAAGAGTAACAGGTAAATTGGAAGGTAGTAATTATATTTTAGACCCTACAAATAGAAAACATGATGAATTGAATGATGTGCAAATGAAGAAGCACATTGAATGGGAATTAGATGCATTATCTATGGCGGATAAAATAGTGCTAAATTTTCTGCCAAAAGGAATGTCTCCAATATCTTTAGTGGAATTAGGTTTGTATGTAGCTACTAAAAAATTAATAGTAGTATGTCCAAAAGACTTTTATAAAAGCAGATATGTATTTACTTTATGTAAAAGATATAATACACCAATTTATCATGAAATTGATGAAGCTTTAAATACCCATTTCAAAGAAATATAATCAATTTTATTAATTTTAAAGAAACTCTATGAACGGATTACTATTAACAGACGGTTATAAAACAGGACATCACCAGCAATATCCAAAAGGAACCGAAGAAGTATATTCTAATTGGACGCCAAGAAGCAATAAATACGCACCTAAAGGATGTGACAAAGTTGTTTCTTTCGGGCAACAATATGTTGTTAAATGGCTGCACGATTACTTTAAAGATAATTTTTTTTCTAAAAATAAAGAAGAAATTTGTAACGAAATTAAAGAAGAACTTTCGTTATATCTTGGAGCTGAATATGATGTAACTCATTATGAACAATTACATGATTTACAATATTTACCAATAAGAGTTAAGTCTTTATCTGAAGGTGTAGAGGTGCCAGTTAGAATTCCTATGCTTACTGTTGTAAATACACACAAAGATTTTTATTGGGTTACTAATTTTTTAGAAACAATATTGTCTACTATGTTATGGCAACCGATGACATCAGCTACAATAGCTGTTTTATATAAGCGCATCTTTAAAAAATGGGCGTTATTAACAGATAGTGAAAATATTGGTTTTATTGATTTTCAAGGACACGATTTTTCAATGAGAGGAATGGGAGGTTTACAAAGTGCTTTGTCTTCAGGTATGGGGCATGCAAGTGTTTTTTTAGGGTCAGATACACTTCCTGTTATTAGTGGCTTACGTAAATATTACAATGCTAAAGGATTTGTAGTTGGATCTGTGAATGCAACAGAACATTCTGTAATGTGTGCAGGAACTAAAGATGATGAAATAGGTACATTTAGATCGTTGATGAAAACGTATCCGACAGGAATATTATCTGTAGTAAGTGATACTTGGGATTTATGGAAAGTGCTTACTGATTATTTACCAAAATTAAAAGAAGAGGTTTTATCTAGAGATGGTAAATTGGTAATAAGACCAGATAGTGGAGATCCAGTAGACATTATTTGTGGAGAAAATCAAAGTATAAACGGAACAACACCACGAGAAAAAGGAGTTGTAGAATTACTTTGGGATATTTTTGGAGGTACAGTAAATAAAGAAGGATTTAAAGTTTTAGATCAGCATATTGGAGCTATTTATGGAGATAGTATTACAACAGAAAGAGCAGAGAAAATATGTCAAAGATTACATGATAAAGGGTTTGCATCTACAAATGTTGTTTTAGGTATTGGTTCTTTTACATATCAATTTAATACAAGAGATACTTTTGGATTTGCAATGAA
>CBDTZS010000165.1:0-7119 GCA_965364955.1 uncultured Tenacibaculum sp.
CTAAGCCCAACTGAGTATTTTTAGATACATAATTATGAGCATTAAATCCTTGAGTGAACGTAAAGATACCTGTGATGAATTTATAATGAAGACCTAGATATACATCATTAAAATTAAAGTCTACATCATTTACCGAAGCTAGGGTTGTAACTTGAGTTTTATTCCCAGATAAAATTTCAAAAATTTCAGAATTAAATTGTTGCGTGCTTAACGTTGTTCCTAAAGTTATATTCAAATTACTTTTAGAGTTAATTACATAGTAGTAATCTAACTTTGCGTCTAATTTATTTGTTTTTATTTTCTTGTTCTGTTCTACATCAAAAGGGTTTGCAGTTATGTTTAATCCTATTAAATTAGCAAAAGATAATTTTTCTAATTCAGCATTATAAAAAGGATCTTCATTTTGCCATAAATGCTGTCCTTCAAAAGCAAAAATATTTTTCTCGTTTAAAGTATAGTAATAGTTTAGATTCTGATTAATAGAAAACGGACTCTGATTGGAGGCTTGGTTAATAGGTACTACCTCATTATTCGCATTCAAATAAGTTCTTGATGAAATGGTAGATTGCAGTTGATTTTGACTAGAGACTTTCGCCAAAACATCATAATCTAATTGATTACTTGCGTTTGGTTTATAACTTGAACTTAACTTAAACAATCCTAAATCACTTTTTTGGTTTGTTGTGTTTTGAGTTTGCTCCGTATCGATTATAGGAGTTGCTCCTGAAGGCAAATTACTAATATCAATTCCTCTGTTAACATATTCTCTACTTGTCGTTTCCTCCATCTCAGTTTTGTTACCTGAATAGATAGCAAAACCACTAATATCCCATGTTTTCTTTGGTGAATAGCTAAAGTTTACTGCTCCGAATTTTGATTCTATTTCTTTAGCTCTATTGTTCTTTAGTGTTAAGAATGAAAGATCATTTGAGCCAACATCAAAATTAGTTCCATTTCCTCCTCCTAAAGATCTAAATCCACCAGAAAACTTACGATAATCTCTCATCGTAAATGGCACTTCTCCTATATTATTAATATCTGTAATAACATTTAAACTGTATTTAGGACTATAATAAAACAACTTTGGGTGTGCTATATATCTGTTATCATTCATCCCTATGCCTAAACCAGCAGTTACTTCTCCAAACCAAAAGTTTTTCTTTCCTTCTTTTAGCTTAATGTTAATAACGATATTATCTTCATTATCTGTAACACTTCTCATTTGGCCTACTTCACTATGATTTTTCAAAACTTCTATTTTATCAATAGCACTTGCAGGAATATTTTTAGTAGCTATTTTAGAATCTCCATCAAAAAAGTCTTTCCCTTCTATCATTACCTTTTTAACTGTCTTTCCTTCTACTTCAATTTCACCATCATCATTCACCTCTATCCCTGGCAGTTTTTTAAGTATATCACCTAATTTTTTTTCTGTTCCACTTTTAAAACTATCTGCATCATACACGATAGTGTCTCCTTTTATCGTTACAGGCATTTTATAAGTGATATTAACTTCATCTAAAGTATCATCTCCTTTTAAACTTAAATCTTTCACAAGATTAATTTCTTTAGACTGGATAAACGTATCAGATGTTTTCATCCCTATATAGCTAGCCTTTATAGTATAAGATGCGTTTTTCTTAAGGTTCAATTTATAATTCCCTTTAGCGTCTGTAAACCCATATGAATCTAATTTTTTAGTTACTTTATTAATCGCAATTACATTTGCCATTTCTAACGGATTTCCAATACTATCTTTTACAACTCCTTTCAAAGTAATTTGAGCATAAGACATCCATGTAGTCATGAAAATGACCATAAGTAGTAATTTTTTCATTGTGTAAAATTTCTTTTTTTAAATACGTTTTATTCTAATGGAATCCTCTTCCTCCACTTCTATTTCCCCTTCTATTTTTAAACATCTCTCTCATTTCTTCCATTTTCTTCTTCATAATCTTGTTGTAAGCTGTTCTAGTAACTTTCTTCCCTTTAGTAGGTTCTTTTATTTCTGTTTTCTCTAGTGGATTCATCGTAATTTCAGAGCATAAAACAGTAGTTTTTCCTTCGTTAACTTCTAAAATCAACCCTGGCAACCCCCAATAATTCGCTGGACCATTACTTACTGGTATTTGTGGAGTATACCAAGCAACAACTGTTACTTCTTTTGGTATTTCAATTTCTTCTGTTACTTTTTTTACATTTGTAGTATCTTTCTTTTTTGCAGTATTCCCTTTAGGTCTTCTACGCATACTTCTCCAATCGAGTGCATCTACTTTTTTAATTAAAGTTGCTTTGAAACAAGTGTAATTACCTATTTGTTTTGTTTCTACACCTAAATTCCATTCAGGTTTTTCGATTGACTCTGTAATTAAAAATTTCTTCCCAAAAGATTCAGTAGACTCTAATAGCTTACCGTCTTTAACATTCTTGTACTTTACTCCTCCACCTGTAAAACCACCGAAACGTCGACCTCCTCCCGCACTCGGAGCTTCCAGTTTTGCTTCTTCTTTATAAATAGATTTATTCTTCGTGAAATTTAAAACATATGTTTTCTCTAACATATTTTTCATCCTTTTCTTAATCTGTTTTTTTCTTTCTTCAGACATTTGTCTTCCTCCGAAATCCGCATCAAAAGTTGTTTTTGAATGATACACTGCTTTTCCTTGAAAGGTTGTTTGAGAGGATACAGTTATTGAAATACACAGAAATAAACCTGCTATTAAATGTTTCATGACTTAAAATTTTATAAATTCAACTTTGGTTATCTAAAGTTAGACTTATAAAAAAGCAGAAGGTTTAAATACTACTTATGATTATTTAGGTACTATTTTAACCCTGAATTTCAATACTCATAGAATGACCATCTTTAGTTTTTCTTTTATTTTTAAAACGTTCCATCATTTCTTTTGAATGCTCTGTCATAATTTCATCAAATTTCTCTTGGGTAACTTTTTTACCTTTAGTAGGCTCCACAATTTCAACTTTCAATGAAGGGTTCATTACTATTTCTGAACAAACTATCGTTAGTTTACCTTCCTGAATTTCTAATATTAAACCTGGTAATCCCCAATATTCTCCTGGGCCATTACTAATCGCTATTTGTGGAGTATACCATGCGGTAGTAACTACGGTAACTTTTTCACTATTCTCTTCTTTTTTACCATCTGTCATAGAGAAACTCACCCTATCTTCTTCTCTACTTCTAGTTGCTTTATAGCAAGTATAGTTTCCTATATTTTTAGTTTCACCTGTCATTTCCCATTCAAATTCTGGTAATTTACCTTTTATTAAAAAACGTTTTCCACTTATTTCTGTTTTATTAGAAAGCCTTTTGTCAACTATGTTTTTATACAAAACATCCGTTCCTCCACCCCCACCAAATGACACGACTCTTACTTCTCCTACTCCGCTCATCCCTTGTGGTGCTGATAATTTTTCATTTTGTGTATAAACTGATTCAGATTTATTAAAATTTAACGTGTATGTTTGTTGAAATCTCTTTTTCAACTGTTCCTGCAATTGTTTTTGCATTTTAGATTTTTCTCCCTGTCCTTCATTTATTTTAAAATTAACTTTCCTAAATGTTTTATAGGTTGCTTTTCCTTGAAAATTTTGCCCAAAAACGGTAACACTTAACAACAATAGTAATAATGCGCTTTTCTTCATTTTTTTTATATTTACATTTTATACTGCAAATATGAACAGAGAAACTCGACTCTAAAGTTAACCAGTGTTAACTAGTGTTAAGCGGTTATTTTAATCACACTTAACCACCTATCTTTGAATTATGGAGAATCGAAAACATCGTTGGATTTTATATTTTATCGTAATAACTATACTTACAACAATTACCGTACAATTGTATTGGAATTATAAAAACTATGAGCAAAACAAGCAACGTGTTTTAAATGAAATTCAAATTAGTTTAGACAACTCTATTGAAGCTTATTATATAAATCTTTCGAAAAAAAATCATTTCACTATTGTAGAACCAAAAAGTCTTACAGCGTCCGATAAATTAGAAAAAAATAAAATCTGGAAAACTGTATTTAAAAAGACTGGGATTACAAATAACAGAAATCCAAGTCATTTAAAGGATAGTGTTTCTTTTAAAATAACTTCAATTGAAATAAATAGTGATCAAGATGATTTTAAAAAAATGGACTCTTCTTTTATAAAATCTATTTTCAATAGAGATGAAGAACAGTTTTATTTAAAAAAAAATGATTCTATTAAACTTAATTTACAATCAAAAAAAGAAAAAAGAACAGAGTATTTTAACAAAGAGGGTAATGAAAAAATCAAATTATTCTTAGGTAAAAAAGCTACAGATAGTTTAAAGTTAATTAAAGGATTGCAAACTATTTTTATAGCGATACAAAACGACAGCATAAACTACAAAAGCATTGATTCGATCATTTCTAAAGAACTTAATAGTAAAGGGATTCAAACTAACTATTATTTCAATCATTTTAAGGAAGACACGCTATTTTACAGTAATAAAACTGTTGACATGAAATCTTTCTTTAAAATTGACGCCAAATCAACTTTTTTAAAACCCCATGAAAGGTTTAAATTATATTACAACAACCCAACATACGAGGCGTTAAAAAGAAGTTCTACAGGCATTTTGTTATCCTTATTATTATCTTTAGCTGTTATTTCTAGCTTAATTTATTTATTAAAAATCATTAATCAACAAAAAGAATTAGCAGAAATTAAAAATGATTTAATTAGTAATATTACTCATGAGTTTAAAACGCCTATTACGACTATTTCAACGGCAATTGAAGCAATCGAAAGTTTTAACATGAATAATGATAAAGAAAAAACTAAAAAGTATCTTTCTATTTCTTCTGATCAGTTAAAAAAGCTTCATCTAATGGTTGAGAAACTGTTAGAAACTGCCACTTTAGATAGTGAAAAACTGCTATTAAAAAAAGAATCCATTAACTTAATTGACTTAGCAGATAAACTGACTAAAAAACACCAATTAATTACACCAAACAAAACAATTACATTCTCAAGTAATATTGCTGAACTAGAAAAAGAAATTGATCCTTTTCATTTTGAAAATGCAATTTCAAACCTTATTGATAACGCTATTAAATATGGTGGAGAAACTATAGAAGTAAATATAAATTCTGTTTTAAACAATACCGAGATATCTGTTGCTGATGATGGTAAAGGCATTGAAAAAAATCAACAAGAAAAAATATTTGAAAAATTTTATCGTGTTCCTAAAGGAAACACTCATGATGTAAAAGGCTTTGGTATAGGATTATATTACACTAAAAAAATCATTGAAAAGCACGGTGGATTTATTTCATTAATATCAAACCCAAAACAAACCGTTTTTAAAATAACAGTACCTAATGAGTAAAAAAATTAAACTTTTATTAGCTGAAGACGAACCTAGTTTGGGGCAGATTGTAAAAGAGAGCTTAGAAACAAGAAATTTTGAAGTTTTTCATGCCGAAAATGGAGAAGAAGCCTTTAGTATTTATCAAAAAGAACAGCCTGAAATTTTGGTTTTAGATGTAATGATGCCTAAAAAAGATGGCTTTACATTAGCAAAAGAAATCCGTCAAGAAAACAAACAAATTCCTATTATCTTTTTAACAGCAAAATCACAGACTAAAGATGTTTTAGAAGGCTTTGAACATGGAGGTAACGATTATTTAAAAAAACCTTTCTCTATGGAAGAACTTATCGTTCGTATTCATTCTTTATTAAATAGAAACAAATTAAAAACAGCTTCTAAAAAAATAACTATTGGTGGTTTTAAATTTAATCATGATAAACAAACGTTGTCTTTTAAATCAGAATCTGAATTATTAACTCATAGAGAATCTGAATTACTCTATCATCTTTTTCAAAAGAAAAACGAACTATTAGACAGGTCCTTTATTCTCAAAAAACTATGGGGTAATGACGATTTCTTTAACGCTAGAAGCATGGATGTGTTTATTTCTAAACTACGAAAAAAATTAAAAAAAGACGAATCAGTCCAAATTGTTAACATTCGTGGGTATGGTTATAAATTGATGTGCTAAAACCTTTTGAAACCCCTTTTTTTATGTAATTTTACCTTTTTGAAATCCAAAAACTATGCATGTAGCAATTGCCGGAAATATTGGCGCAGGTAAAACCACATTAACCAAATTATTAGCAAAACATTATAATTGGGAACCTCATTATGAATCAGTAGATGAGAATCCGTATTTAGATGATTTTTATAGTGAAATGGAACGCTGGTCTTTTAACCTACAAGTTTTCTTTTTAAACAGCCGTTTTCGTCAAGTTCTAGAATTAAGAAAATCCGGTAAAAAAATAATTCAAGACAGAACAATTTACGAAGATGCTCATATTTTTGCTCCTAACTTACATGCTATGGGCTTAATGACAAATCGTGATTATAGTAATTACTCTTCATTATTCGAACTAATGGAGAATTTAGTAACACCTCCAGATTTATTAATTTATCTACGCGCAGATATTTCTACACTTGTAGGGCAAATTCACAAACGCGGTAGAGAATACGAAAACTCAATCAGCATTGATTATTTAAGCCGATTAAACGAACGTTACGAAGCCTGGGCCAGTAAATACAGTAAAGGGAAAATATTAATTATTGATGTTGATAATTTAGATTTTGTTAAAAACCAAGAAGATTTAGGGTCGATTATAGACAGAATAGACGCTCAAATTAATGGATTATTTTAATCCTCTTTTAAATTCACTTAATAAAATAGCTGTTGCTGTAGCAACATTTAAACTCTCGGTTTGTTGAATTTCTCCAAACCTTGGAATGGTTAATTTATGCTTTACTATTTCTGATATCTCATCAGAAATTCCGTTAGCTTCATTTCCCATAACTAAAATTGCTTTTTCAGGCAGCGATGATTTATACACATTCGTTCCATCCATATCTGCAGTATAAACTGGTAATTGAGTGCTTGATAAAAAATCCGACAAATCAACATAAGAAACGTTTACCCTTGTTAAAGAACCCATGGTCGATTGTACAACTTTTTGATTATAACAGTCAACCGTATTCTTTGAACAAACTAATTGAGAAACCCCAAACCAATCACACAAACGAATAATAGTTCCTAA
>CBDTZS010000166.1:0-7110 GCA_965364955.1 uncultured Tenacibaculum sp.
TTTCATTTTCTTTTTTATCTGTTTCGTATCTAATTTTTGCAAACTGATTTTTTAATTCACGTTCTTTTTGAAACAAACTATCACTAAGATTAATATACTCTTGTAAATATTTTTTTGATTGCTCACCTTCGGTTAATTCTGATAAGTTTTCTAAAGCTTCTAACCAACGTTTGTTATTATGAGTTTGTTTGGCATATTTTAATGCTTGGTTAGAATGATATAGCGCCTCTTCTGTTTTATTGAAATCATTATAATAGTCTGAAATATTTATGTGAGTAGTACTTAATTCTTTATTATCATTTAATTTTTCACGAGTTTTAAGTACTTCGTTATATTTTTGTAAAACATTTTTTTTATCTCCTAATAAAAAATTACTAGCAGCTAAGTTTTCTAAGAGCAAAGCATATTGTGTAGGATGTTTTTCCTTGATACTATCAAAAGCTAACCCTTTCTTAAAATAAGAAATGGCTTTTTTGTTTTCTCTTCTGTTTTGGAAAAGTAATCCTAAGTTGTTCATGATGTATAAAAATCCAACATCATTTTTATTTAGTTTATTTAATTTAAGAGATAGGGTATAGTATTTTAAAGCATTGTCTTTTTGTTTCATTTCTTCTGAAACCAATCCTAAATTATTATATATTCTTTCTAGAAAAATATTTGAATTGATAGGTTCTAGATACTGTAATGCTTCTATTGAACTAATTTCACTCCCTAAAAAATCGGTAGCTTCTCTTTGTAGCTTAGCCATACTTAGTAGTCTTCTTCCAACTTGCAGAGAGTCATTAAGTTGTTTAGATATGATTTTAGCTTGATCGTAATAATAAAAGGCACTATCGGGTATTTTTTTGTGTTTGTAATAAGTAGCTAAATAATAATGAATTTTTTGTAAATCTTTTGGTTTTTTACTAAAGGAAAAAGATTTTAGACTGTATTTTTTGAAAGAGTCTAACTTTTTTTCTCTAAAAAAAGACAAAGCTTTATCTATACTAGATCTAAACAACGATGAGTCTTGTTTAGTCCTAATAGAATTAATTTTTTTGTTTTGTCCATGCATTGATGAACAAAAAAAAAGTAAGAAAATTAATATTCGCATATTATAAAAAACCACCACAAAGTGGTGGTTTTAAGTTTTTAACTAAAAAAAGTTAGAATCATTTTTTTTATTTAGGGTCGTCGTCGCCTTGACCACCACCACTACCACCTGTAGTAGGGTTGTCAGTGCCATTTCCGGTACCTCCAGTATCACCACCATCAGTAGTAGGTCTGTCAGGGTCTGGGCTTAATATCATTGCCGCTTCTTGTAAGTTTTTGTTTTCCATGTTAATAGAGTTTTAATTAAACAATTTTTAGTCGGGGGCTAATTGAAGTCTCTAAAGTAGCGGGTTTAAAGGAGAACAACAAGAAATTAGCTAGTTTTTATAAAAGTGGTTTTTATATGATAGCGAATGTATCATGGAAATCTATTTTATTACTGTCATTGCGAGGCATGAAGCAATCTGTTAGTTTTGGAGTTCTGAATGGTGAGATTACTTCGTTCGTACCTCTCGCGTAATGACATGGTTTTACGAAGTAATTTTATTAAATAAATCCCAAAGAACAACTCCGCAACTCACCGATATATTTAAAGAATGTTTGGTTCCTAGCTGTGGTATTTCAATACAAAAGTCAGCAGCAGAAACAACTTCTTGTTGCACTCCTTTTACTTCATTACCCATTACAATAGCATACTTTTGATCCGATGCAGGTGTAAATTTATTTAGCATAGTGCTATTTTCAGCTTGTTCGATCGCTAAAATTTTAACATTATCTTTTTGTAGTTTTTTAACTAGGTCAATTGTATTTTCAACATGTTCCCAAGCTACAGATTCGGTAGCCCCTAAAGCTGTTTTATGAATTTCTTTATTAGGCGGAGTTGCTGTAATTCCGCAGAGATATATTTTTTCAATTAAAAAAGCATCCGAAGTTCTAAAAACCGACCCAACATTATTTAAACTACGAATGTTATCTAGCACTACAATAATGGGTGTTTTTTCGGTTTCTTTAAATTCGTCAACCGTAATTCTACCTAATTCATTATTTTTCAGTTTTCTCATAGTGTTTTCATTATAATTTTATTTCGTCATTGCGACTAACAGGAGGCAATCTTTTGCTACTGAACCCGAATTGAGAGATTACTTCGTCATTCCTGCTCGTAATGACGTACTTTTTTATTTATGTCATTGCGAGGCACGAAGCAATCTGTTAGTGTCGGAATACTTAACAGTGAGAGTACTTCATCATTCTTTCTCGTAATAACCTACGTTTTTTAATATATATGCAAATTTTGAATCATTACTGATTAAAACAGTCAGGATATCAAATAATTAAATAGAATTATATAACAACAATAACGCTTTTCATATCTTCGCAAAACTAATTTAAAAAATCTAGAAAATTGGCAAAAACAAAGGTAAAAAGGGTGACCCCATTGATGCAACAATACAACGGAATTAAAGTTAAATATCCGGATGCAATGTTACTCTTTAGAGTGGGTGATTTTTATGAAACTTTTGGAGAAGATGCTGTAAAGGCATCTAAGATTTTAGGAATTGTTTTAACTAAAAGGGGTGCAGGTAGCGAAAGTGAAACTGCCTTGGCAGGTTTTCCGCATCATTCATTAAATACGTATTTGCCTAAGTTAGTGAAATCAGGTTTACGGGTTGCTATTTGCGATCAGTTAGAAGACCCTAAAATGACGAAAAACATTGTAAAACGGGGTGTTACTGAATTGGTTACTCCAGGTGTTGCCTTAAATGATGAGGTATTACAATCGAAATCAAACAATTTTTTAGCGGCAGTGCATTTTGGTAAAAAATTATTAGGGGTTTCATTTTTAGATGTTTCTACTGGGGAATTTTTAATTGCTCAGGGAAATGAAGAATATATTGATAAATTGTTACAAAACTTTTCACCTAGTGAAGTTTTAGTTGAGAAAAAAAATAAACAGCGGTTTTTAGAGCTGTTCACAAATCGTTTTCATACTTTTTATTTAGAAGATTGGGTTTTTCAAAAAGAATATGGAAACGAATTATTGAGTAGTCACTTTAAGGTTAAAAACTTAAAAGGATTTGGAGTTGAAGAGCTCGAACATGCTATTGTTGCTGGTGGTGCTGCCATGTATTATTTGTCAGAAACGCAGCATAATAAAATTGAGCACATTCAATCGATAAGCAGAATAGCTGAAGATAATTATGTGTGGATGGATCGTTTTACAGTTAAAAACTTAGAATTACACGGCGGAAATTCTTTAAACTCGGTATCCTTATTAAACGTTATTGATAAAACAATTTCTCCTATGGGAGGACGCTTATTAAAACGTTGGTTAGCCTTACCGTTAAAAGATTTGGAACAAATACAACAACGTCATGAGTTGGTGAAATTTTTAATTGATAATGATGCTTTTTTTGAAACGGTTACCTATCAATTAAAACAAATTTCTGATATCGAACGATTGATATCTAAAGTTGCGACAAGTAAAGTGTCTCCAAGAGAAGTAGTTTTGTTAAAAAACTCGTTAAAAGCGATTCTTCCAATAAAAGTAGCTGCAGAAAAAAGTAAAAACAAAACAGTTAACGAAATAGGGAAACAATTACATGATTGTAAACTATTGATTGATAAAATTATTGAAACTGTTTTAGAAGAAGCCCCAGTAAATATTAATAAAGGAAATGCCATTGCTAGCGGGGTTTCTACTGAGTTAGATGAGCTTCGAAGTATTTCTAATTCAGGAAAAGAGTATTTAGATAAAATGTTAACTCGTGAAATCGAAAGAACGGGGATTACGAGTTTAAAAATAGCATTTAATAACGTTTTTGGTTATTATATTGAGGTTAGAAATAGGTATAAAGATGAAGTTCCTGAAGAATGGATTCGTAAACAGACCTTGGTAAATGCTGAGAGGTATATTACTGAAGAGCTAAAAGAATACGAAGAGAAAATTTTGGGAGCAGAAGAGAAAATTCAGCAAATAGAAACCGAAGTTTTCTCAAAATTAGTTCAATCTATTATTGGTTTTATAAAACCGATACAGCAAAATGCTCAAAACATTGCTAAAATAGATGTGTTATTATCGTTTGCACAATTGGCGATGGATAACAATTATGTGCGTCCGTTGATGGATGATAGTACCGACATTGAAATTAAGAATGGTCGCCATCCGGTAATAGAAAAACAATTACCAATTGGCGAAGAATATATAGCAAACGATGTGGTTTTAAACCGTAATCTACAGCAAATTATTATGATTACAGGACCCAATATGTCCGGTAAATCGGCAATATTGCGCCAAACAGCTTTAATTGTTTTATTGGCACAAATGGGGAGTTATATACCTGCTCAAAATGCTAGAATTGGTATTGTAGATAAGATCTTTACAAGGGTAGGAGCGAGTGATAATATTTCGATGGGAGAATCTACTTTCATGGTTGAAATGAACGAAACTGCTTCCATCTTAAATAATATATCAGAACGTAGTTTGGTGTTGTTAGATGAAATTGGTCGAGGTACTTCTACGTACGATGGTATTTCAATTGCTTGGGCTATTGCAGAATATTTACATGAGCATCCGTCAAAAGGAAAAACATTATTCGCAACGCATTACCATGAGTTAAATGAAATGACAACTACATTTACCCGTATTAAAAACTTTAATGTATCTGTAAAAGAATTAAAAGATAGTATTATTTTCTTGCGTAAGTTGGTTGCAGGAGGTAGTAATCATAGTTTTGGTATTCATGTAGCAAAATTAGCAGGAATGCCCAATTTGGTAATTCATAGAGCACAGAAAATTTTAAAGAAACTAGAAGAGAACAACGCACATAAAGAAGTTAAAGAGGTTTTGAAAGATACGCAACATGAAGAAATGCAAATGAGTTTTTTTCAGTTAGATGACCCTTTATTAGAAGATATTCGTGATGAGATTTTAGCAACTAATATTGATACACTTACTCCAATTGAAGCCTTAATGAAGTTGAATGAAATTAAGCGAATGTTAGTGAAAAAATAAGGTGATTTCAAAAGAAAGCACCTTTAGATATTTTATAATTTCCCTCTTAAAACAAGTAAAGGAATATTACAGTGAAATTCTTTTTTTAGAATAGTGTTTTTTTCCCATAATTTTTGAAAAAAACCACGTTTACGTCTAAACACACATAATAAATCTGGGTTGTGAGATTGAAAATGCTCTAATACCCCTTGAAATATAGTAGCGTTTTCTGTTATGGTTATATTATTTTGAGTGCTTTTTAATTCAGTATCTAAAACCAAATCTTCCTCAGTATAATTAGGTGTTTTTACCAGTAATAAGTTTGATGATGCAATAAAAGTGGCTATAATTTTATGCAAAGGGTCTAATACATTTTTTTTGTTCATAACGCCCGATTTAAAAGCTGTTAAAACAGATTTTATAGAAGAAAACTTATACCCTTCAGGAATAACTAACATAGGGATATCGGTGTGTTTTAAAATACTACCAGACGTACTTCCTAAAAAGACTTCTTCTTTAATAGAATTACTTTTAGGTCCCATAATAATTAAATCAATATTTAATTCTCTGTTTATAGAAGTAATACTTTCTAACACATTTCCTTTAGCAGAAATCATTTTTATAGGTACACCTTTTCTATCAACAGCATTAATTAGTGTTCGTAAATATAAATTGGTTTCTCGCTGCATGGTATCATCAGCATTTACAAAAGCCCCCGCTTTTGATAAAACTCTATATGCACGCATTACAAACACCTTCGCATTCATGGCTTTTGCAAAATCTATTGCATATTGTAAGGTACTCATTGAGTTATCGGTTGAGCCAATAGGAACTAATATATGTTTCATAAAATATTTTTTGGTGGGCTTAGTATTTTTGCACAGCTAAGATGCAAAGATAATTAATATTTAAAAGATGTTATTTTAGTTGATTTGCTTCTTAATGTAACAGAATAGCTGTTTTTTTGTTGTGAATAAAAAGTATGAATCACGATATAAGTTTTAAGAGAATTAATAAACTAGCAATACCAGCGTTAATTGCTGGGGTTGCAGAGCCTTTATTATCTACAACCGATTTAGCGATTGTTGGGCATATTGACTATAATGCAACAGAAAGTATTGCTGCAATAGGTATTGTAGGTGCTTTTTTATCGATGCTTATTTGGGTGTTTGGACAAACACGTAGTGGAATATCATCAATTATTTCACAGTACATTGGTGCCAATAAATTAGAAGAAGTTAAAAATTTACCTGCTCAAGCTATTATTATCGTATTGATAACAAGTTTGATTATTTTAGGAATTAGTTTTCCGTTTACGAAAGAAATATTTGAGTTTTATAATGCATCAGGTATTATTTTAGATTTTTCGGTAGAGTATTATAAAATACGTGTTTTTGGTTTTCCGTTTACACTATTTGTAATTGCTGTTTTTGGAACCTTTAGAGGTTTGCAAAATACTTATTATCCAATGCTAATTGCTATTATTGGTACTATTGTAAATGTTATACTAGATATTATTTTGGTGTATGGTGTTGAGGGGTATATTCCTACAATGAATATTAAAGGAGCGGCATATGCAAGTGTAATTGCTCAAATTATTATGGCAATTATTTCCGCTTATTTATTACTAACGAAAACAGCAATATCATTAAAACTTACACTTCCTTTTAATAAAGAAATCCCGAGGTTTATAAACATGATTTTAAACTTATTCGTTCGTACGATTGCTTTAAATGCTGCTTTTTATTTTGCAACTTCTTATGCAGCTTCCTACGGAAAAGAATATATAGCAGCATATACAATTGGGTTTAATTTATGGCTTATGGGAGCTTTTATGATTGATGGCTATTCATCTGCAGGAAATATCTTGTCAGGAAAGTTATTAGGAGCTAAATCATACAGTTCCCTTGTTAAATTAGGGAATAATTTAATTATTTACGGTTTTGTTTTTGGAGGTTTTTTAGCACTTGTTGGTTTTGTTTTTTATGATTTTATAGGAAGAATTTTTACACAAGAACAAGACGTGTTAGAACAGTTTTATAAAACTTTTTGGATTATTTTAATAATGCAGCCCGTTTGTTCAATAG
>CBDTZS010000167.1:0-7077 GCA_965364955.1 uncultured Tenacibaculum sp.
CTTTATGATATGTCGAGTTTCAATTCGTTATTTCAGTAGTTAGCTAGGTTATTTTAGAAAAGTTAAAAATAAAACTAAATCTATCCAATCCTTGTTCCGTTTTTAATATTTCTTTCCGGAGAAATAAGCGTAACCTCTTTATTATCACCAATGCCACCTAATACTAAACATTCACTCATCATGGTTGCTATTTGTTTTTTAGGAAAATTTATAACCGCAATTATTTGGTTTCCTATTAATTCTTCAGGAGCGTATAATTTGGTAATTTGAGCCGAGGTTTTTTTAATTCCATATTCACCAAAGTCAATTTGCATTTTATAGGCAGGATTTTTCACTTCTTTAAATAGTTCAGCAGAAATAATGGTACCAATACGCATTTCTACTTTTGTAAAATCATCCCAAGTTAGAGTATTGTTATTTTCCATAGTTTTTATTTAGTAATCGTGTTGCAGCCGTAAACGGAGTTGTTTTACCATTCTCCAATTTTTTAAATTCTTCTTTTAATAATTCTTTAATCTCAGCATTGTTATAAAAATTATTTTTTAATTGCTGATTAATTGTTTCTAATAACCAATACTTATTTTGATCGTTTCTTTTTTGTTGAAAATAAGAGGTGCTGATTGCTGAAGTAATATAGTCGTCAATCATTGTGTAAATGTCATCAATCCCTTTATAATGAAGTGCGCTTGCTAATAAAACTTTAGGCTGCCACCCACTATCTTTTGGCGGATATAAATGTAAGGCTCGGTTAAATTCACCTTTTGCTATTTTTGCGTTTTTCTCATTACCACTATCAGCTTTGTTAATTACGATGGCATCTGCCATTTCAATAATACCACGTTTTATTCCTTGTAATTCATCACCAGCACCAGCTAACTTCAATAGTAAAAAGAAATCGGTCATAGAATGAACAGCAGTTTCAGACTGACCAACACCAACTGTTTCTATAACTATAGTGTCAAAACCTGCGGCTTCACATAAAATAATAGATTCACGTGTTTTTTGAGCTACGCCTCCTAATGAATTACCAGACGGAGAGGGGCGGATAAATGCATTTTTATCGGTAACTAATTCTTCCATTCTAGTTTTATCACCTAAAATACTTCCTTTATTAACAGAACTACTTGGGTCGACAGCTAAAACAGCTACTTTTTTACCTAATGATGTTAAGTGTTTACCAAAAGCTTCAATAAAAGTACTTTTACCAACACCAGGAACCCCTGTTATGCCTATTCGAATAGAATTATTCGCATGCGGTAAACAAGCTTCTAAAATTTCATTCGCTTGTTGTTGGTGTTTTGTATTGGTGCTTTCAACCAAAGTTATTGCTCTACTTAAGAGCGGAATACTTCCTGCTAATATTTGAGAAACAAACTCTTGAGTAGTTATTCTTTTTTTCCTGCTTAATTTTATTTTTTCAGCAGATGATTTACTGGTCGTTTCTGGTTGAGAAACACCACTTTTTTCAGAAAGAGCAGATTTTTTTTTATGAGTCATGTAAAGTGAAAACGAAATATTAACGTAAATTTAGAAATAAATATTCAGCAAAATGCAACGAAGCTGAAAAAGTATCGTCTTTAGTATAAGAAACCAAAAATGAAATCAACCAAACAGCTACATCAATCGGTTATAGATGCGTGTAAAAATAATGATGCAAAAGCACAAATGCAATTGTATGATTTGTATTGCAATGCGATGCTTACAATTGCTGTTCGTTATGTGAAAGATACTTTTTTAGCGGAAGATATAATGCAAGAAGCTTTTATAAAAGCGTTTAAAAACATTAATTCATATAAAGAAGAGGTTGCATTTGGTGCTTGGTTAAAACGAATTGTAATTAATCAAAGTATTGATTGGTTAAAAAAGAAAAAACTAGAATTAGTTGCTATAGATGATGAAGTAATTACAATAGTAGATGAAGAAAATTGGAGTGTAGAACCTACCATTTCGCATCAAGAAATTGTAAGCTGTATTCAACAATTAAAAGAGAAGTATAGAGTCGTATTAACCTTGTTTTTGTTAGAAGGCTATGATCATGGAGAGATTTCAGAAATAGTAGGAATTTCAGAAGCAACTTCAAGAACACATTTATTAAGAGGGAAAAAGAAAGTACAAGAACAATTAAAAACAGTACATCATGTCTAAAGATATTAGAGAAATATTAAAAAAAGATGTTGAAAGTTCAGTAGAGTTATCAACAAATCACAGACGACGTTTTCAACAAAAACTGATGGAAGAATTACATGAGAAACCGGCTGTTAAAAAATCATATCAATGGTTGTATACTGCTGCATCAATTGTGTTATTATTGGGCTTAGGAATCACCTTTTACCCGACAGGGAATATAGTAGAACCTATCAATACGGTAAATATAGAAGACATAAATAAAATTAGTTTAGGTAATGTCTCTCCTGAATTAAAAACGATAGAATCGTATTATGTAAATACCATTAATTATGAATTAAGTCAGTTAGAATTAACAGACGATACTAAAGAATTTTTTGATGGTTATTTTGCTAAAATAGGCGAATTAACCAAAGAATATAAATCGTTAACCGAAGAGCTCAATACAAAAGGAGTTAACGACAATACCATCAATGCATTGATTGGAAACCTGCAATTGCGTTTACAGCTGTTAAAACGTATGCAAAAACAATTAAATGAACTTAAAAATACAAATCAAAATGACATTCAAACAATTTAAAATAGGCGCTTTTATATTACTAACAGCAAGTGCTGTATCTGCGCAAAAATTCGATAAGAAGTTTAGTGAAAGTTTCAAGACAGATAAAAATGTATTAGTTGCTATCAATGCATCGAATGCAGATGTTGATGTAACTACATGGAATAAAAATGAGGTATCTGTTGAAGCCGTTATAGAAATAGAAGGACTTGATAAAAAAGCAGCAGAAAAATATTTAAAAAACTGGAAGTTTGAAGCTTTAGGGAATAAGAATAAAGTACAAATTAATGCGAATAATAGTAGTTCTCATTCTTTTGGTAATGAAAACATTGTGTTTTTCAATTCATCAAAGAACGACCGTTCTAATGTTTATAAGTATAGTTCTGGGGGTAATGAGGTTATTGTAATACCCGAAATGCCAGAAATTGAAATGTTGGAAATGCCAGAATTACCTGAAATAGTGATTCCAGAAATTAATTTTGAAGAAATAGTATCTGGTTTAGACCATATAGAGTTCGATTTTGATAAGTATGCAAAAGATGGAGGAAATTACTTTTTTCAATGGAAAGATGGGGTTAATGACATTACCATAAAATCAAAAAAAGAATGGGAGAAGTTTAAAAAGAGTAAAAAATATAAGAAGTTTAAAAAAGCGCAGGAAAAAAGAAAAAAAGCTCTTAAAAAAGAGTTAAAAGAAGTGAGAGCTACGCTAATTAATAAAAAGGAGCTTAAGAGAGAAATGGCAAAAGCAAGAGTAGAGATTAAAAACATTAATAGAGAAGAAATAAGAAGAGAGTTAACACATGCCAGGGAAGAAATTGAACGAGCGAAAAGAGAAATTAAAAAAAATCGTTTTAATTATTCGTATTCAGGAAACAGTGATAATTTAATAATCAATGGTAAAAAAGTTAAGGTTACTAAGAAAATAATAATCAGAGTACCCAAATCGGCAACTTTTGATTTGAATACACGTCATTGTAAAGTGAAGTTACCAAAAACAAAAGCATCAGGAAAAGTAAGTTATGGTACTTTTAAAGCTGATGTACTAAACGGTGGTAAATTAAATGTTTCATACTCACCAGTAACCATTAATTCTTTAAACACTTGTACTTTATTTTTAAATAACGTAACCGATGCTCATGTAGCATCGGTTGCTAATACAACCTTAAACGCTAATTCATCAGGATTAATTATAGATACAGTTTATGAAAATGTAAATATAAATAGTGAATTTGGAGAGTTATCAATAAAAAAAATTGACGCTAATTTTAATTCATTAATGGTTTTTTTAAATTATTCAAACGGAGTAATAAAAGTGTCTGATTTAGACACAACAATTGATGTTAGTCGTAATAAAGGGAAGTTTGAATATGATAGTGCCTTAGGTAATTTTAAAAAAGGGAAGCTTGAATATAATAGTGTCGTTGATGATTTAAAAAAAGGATTTAAAAAAACAGATTCATTTCTAAGGTTTATACACTCATCAAAAACTTCAAAGAATAAACTTATTGCAATCTCTAATTATAGTGATATTAAACTAAAATAAGTTTTATAATTTAACTTAAATTTCACTAAAATTCCATTTCATTATTCTTTATAAAGTGCCTATCTTTAGCATCTATTAATAGTCACTTTTTCTATGAAATTACACGAAGAAAATCAATTAAAAGTATACAACTCTTTATCAAAAAGTAAAGAACTTTTTAAACCTGTAAACGACGGATATGTAGGTATGTACGTTTGCGGACCTACTGTATATAGCAATGCCCATTTAGGAAACGTAAGAACTTTTATGTTTTTCGATGTGGTATATCGCTATTTATTGCATTTAGGGTATAAGGTGCGTTATGTACGTAATATTACCGATGCAGGTCATTTAGAAAACGATGCTGATGAAGGAGAAGATAGAATTTCTAAAAAAGCACGTTTAGAAAAAATAGAACCGATGGAAGTCGTACAACGTTACACCGTTGACTTTCATGATGTCTTAAAAAATTACAATTTTTTACCACCGAGTATAGAACCAACAGCAACAGGTCATATTGTTGAACAAATTGAAATGATTAAAGAAATCATGGAAAAAGGGTTGGCATATGAGGTTAATGGATCTGTATATTTTGATGTATTAAAATATAACGAAACAGGTAACTACGGAATTCTTTCTGGTAGAAAAATTGAAGATGCAATTCACAACACAAGAACTTTAGACGGACAATCAGATAAGAAAAATCCACAAGATTTTGCACTTTGGAAAAAAGCCGATGAGCGTCATATTATGCGCTGGCCTTCACCTTGGAGCGATGGTTTTCCTGGTTGGCACTTAGAGTGTTCGGTAATGAGTACGAAATATTTAGGAGAAAAATTTGATATTCATGGAGGTGGAATGGACTTAAAGTTTCCTCATCACGAATGTGAAATAGCACAATCTCAAACATGTAGTGGTGTTAGTCCAGTAAATTACTGGATGCACACGAATATGTTATTGTTAAATAGCCAGAAAATGGCAAAATCAACAGGGAATTTTATTTTACCAAATGAAATTTTATCAGGTGAAAACAATGTTTTAGGAAAAGCCTTTTCGGCAAGTGTAGTTCGTTTCTTTAATATGCAAGCTAATTATAGAAGCATTTTAGATTTTTCTGGAGACGCTTTAGAAGCATCAGAAAAAGGACATGCTAAGTTAATGGAAACGGTAAATTTTTTAGATAAGATTGAAGCAGGAAGTTCATCTACATTTAATGTTCAAAAATGGAAGCAAGATTGTTATGCTGCCATGAATGACGATTTTAATACACCGATACTGATATCTCATTTGTTTGAAGCAGTAAAAACAATCAATCAAATAAAAGACGAAAAAGCGAGCTTAACAGCTGAAGATTTAGTTGAATTTAAAACAACACTTACTGCTTTTGTTTTTGATGTTTTAGGTTTGATGAATGAAGCTGTAAAAGGAAGTTCAGATAAAGTTAATGGAGTCGTAGAATTATTAATTAAACTACGTAAAGAAGCCAGAGAGAATAAAGATTGGGCGTTGTCTGATCAAATTCGTGATGAGTTATTAGCTTTAGATATTCAGCTAAAAGATGGAAAAGACGATACTAGTTTTTTAATCAATTAATTGAAGAAAATCTTAACATATCCGTTTATACTACTGGTTAGGTTTTATCAAACTGCAATATCACCATTTACACCAGCAACGTGTAGGTATTCACCAACATGTTCTGGTTATACAATAGAAGCATTGCAAAAACATGGTTTGTTTTATGGTGGTTGGCTAGCGATAAAAAGAATATTTAGCTGTCATCCATGGGGAAATAGTGGGTATGATCCTGTGCCAGAAAAAAAGAATAAATAATGTTATTACGAGGATTATTGAAATTAAAGTATATTTTTAATTGAAAATACCTAAACGAAGTTTACGACAAAGTAATTCTGTTTTTAAAGATTGCTTCATTACATTCGCAATGACAAGTTAAAATTAAATAAGAGTAAATGAGTTTTTTATCTATAGTATGGGACCTGGATCCTGAAATTTTAAAAATTGGTAGTTTTGGTATACGTTGGTACAGCTTAATGTTTGTTGCTGCTTTTGTATTGGGACTTCATTTGATGAAGAAAATTTATATAAACGACAAAATAGCTGTCGAAAAATTAGATCCTTTATTTATGTACGTATTCGTTTCTATGTTAGTAGGAATGCGTTTAGGAGATGTTTTCTTTTATAGTTGGAGCCATTACCAAAATCATTTATTAGAAATATTTTTACCATTTAAAGAAATTGTTGGAGAATCAACTATGTTTGGATTGATAAAAGGATGGAAATTTACTGGTTTTACAGGTTTTGCAAGTCATGGTGCTGCGATTGGTATTCCTGTAGCTTTATATTTTTATGCAAAAAAACATTTAAACAAACCTTGGTTATTTATTTTAGATAGAGTAGGTATCATTGTAGCCTTAGCAGGTTTTTTTATTCGATTAGGTAACTTTTTTAATTCTGAAATATACGGTAAACCAACAGGAAGTAGTTTTGGAGTAATTTTTAAAAGAGCAGGAGAAACAATACCATGTCATCCAACACAATTGTATGAGGCATTTAGTTATTTAGCATTGTTTTTTGCACTGTGGCATTTCTATTGGAAAACAGATAAAAAGAACCAATCAGGATTCTTATTTGGCCTATTTATGGTTGTATTATGGTCGTTACGTTTCTTTATAGAGTTTTTAAAACAAGCGCAAGTTGAAGGTAGAGAAGATTGGGTATTCAATTCGTTAAATACCGGACAAATATTAAGTATTCCATTAGTTTTAATCGGATTTTGGTTAATGTTTCGAAAAACAACTAAAACTATTGAATAATTAAAAACCTCCAAGTATATGCTTGGAGGTTTTTGTTT
>CBDTZS010000168.1:0-7044 GCA_965364955.1 uncultured Tenacibaculum sp.
AGAATCTACTAACCATTGTATTTGTTGATAAGGATTAAAACCGGTGTTATTCTTTTGTAAATTATTATAATAATATTCAGCAGTTTTAATGGGCATTGGCTTCCCTATTAAAATATCATGTCTTTCATTCAAATTTGAAGATAAATCAGTTAAAAAAGGCTGATGAAATACCATTAGTTTATGGGTATTTGTCTTTTTTAAAATATAAGCGATCAAGTTAAATGAAGGCAGTGACTTTACCACTAATCTGAAATTTGAAACCGAAGGAAGCGTTTTTTTTAAGGTTTTAATGTTTTCATCTAACTTGTCTAAATCTATTAACAAACAAGGGATTGCTCTCTTATAGTTTTTTAAACTAAAGTTGAATGCTTTAAAATATGCTTCGTCTGTTTTGTTTTTCATCATCAATCTTTAGATACGAAATAATTTTTCAAGATATGGATTGATAAAGACCTTGTTAGGATCATGTTCCTTTCTTAATTCCATAAATGTGGTAAACTTAGGATACATTGTAGAAATATCATTGGTTTTCAGCGTGTTCATTTTTCCCCAATGTGGCCTTCCATCATACGCTCTAAAAATTTCTTCTAAAGCAGTAAAGTAAGATTTGTATTCTTTTTTATTATATACGTGACAAGCAATGTAGGTTGAATCTCTTTTGTAGGCAGGACTTAGTAAAAGATCATCACCTTTTACCCATCTATTTTCAATAGGAAAATGAATATTAAATTTTTTCTTGTTTACTAAATTCTGAATATCCTTAAAAACATCTATATAAGTTTCAGATGGTACATTGTATTCCATTTCTCGGAATTTTACAATACGAGGTGTTGCAAATATTTTATGACTGTAATATACTTTTTTAATGGTACTAATGTTTGCAGCGGTTATTTTAGCTACGGTTTTATTTTGTGAAGGAAAATATCTTGCAAATTCACAAGCGAGTTTAAACACATGGTTTTCTAATACAAATTCAGTCCAATAATTTAAGAAGTTATCCTTATCTGGTTCGGCCTCTTCTGCAATATTGGTTGTTTTTGTCCATGCAGTATCAGTATAAGGAATCCAAAAAAACTCAAAATTTCTATTTTCTTTATTACGTTGGTCTAAAGTATCCAATACATCATGTATGTTTTCTCTGCCATTTTGTAATGCCAATTTATAGGTAGGTATACATTGTATGGTTATTTCAGTAATAATACCTAAACATCCTAAAGAAAGACTAGCAGCTTTAAATAATTGTTCATTTTTAGTGGATGAACATGCTATAACTTCCCCTTTACCATTAATAAATTTTAATCCAATAACTTGAGTACTTATCGATCCAAAGGCAGTACCTGTTCCGTGTGTACCCGTACTGATGGCTCCAGCGATAGACTGAGAATCAATATCTCCTAAATTTTCCATGGCTAAGCCTTCATTGAATAACAACTCTCCCAACAATTTTAATTTTGTACCTCCTTTTACGGTTGCTTGATGTTTTTCTTTATTTACTGATATAACTCCTTGATATTTATCTAAACTAACTAAAACCTGACTTGTTTGACTTAATGCAGTAAAAGAATGACCGGTACCAATAGTTCGTATTTTTTTATTAGAATTTACAGCTTTTAAAACAACTTGCTGAATTTCTATTTCTGAAGAAGGATATGCTATTTCTGATGGATTCCACTGTATATTTTCTGCCCAGTTTTTCATATTATATGCTCGTATGATTTAGGTTGGTTAATAAGTTTATATACGGATGAATAACTTCATCATATTTTTGAAGTAAAAAGGGCTTACTGTTTTTTTCTAAAGTAGAGTGATGAATTGCAATACCCTCAATCATACTCATTAATTGTTGCCCAATTACGGAAGCGGAAAGGGCTATTTTAATTTCTTTATTTTCTATAGAAGTTTGAATAATGTTTTCTATTTCTATATGGTATTTATGCAACGTTTCAAGAACTTTGGTTCTAACAATTTCATCTTCTTCGCTTTCTAGTTGAAATAAAAAATAACGCCTAATAGGGAATTGAACTTCGCCTCCAGATTTTTCAACAAAATCAATTAAATTAACAAAAAAAGCATACCTGTTTTTTATTCTTTTTGATAGCGAAAGTGTTGAGTCATCGATAATAATGTTGTCATATAATTTAAAGAAATATTCATCTAAAGCAGCTAAATAAATTGCGTGTTTACTTTTAAAATGATGATAAATAGCGCCTTTTGAAGAATTGGTAGCTGAGATAATATCGTTTAAACTGGTTTTTTGATATCCTTTATTTAAAAATAAAGTAAAAGCAGTTGTAATTATTTTTTCCCTACCGTGTTTGGCCATACTATTTGGATATTTGTCCAAATATAGAAAAAAAACTAAAACAAACCAATTGGTTTGTTTTTTATAAAACCATTAAATTACAACCACGAATGTCTGAATTATCGAAACGACCAATAACTTCAAAACTAGTATTTGTGTATACTTTTCCTAGGTCTTGTGTTGCAATAAATGAACAAGAATTATAATTAGCTAAGTCGATCACATTAATACCACCAGATTTTTCTTTTGGTAAAATGGTTAGTGCATCTTCAGTATCTCGAGTTAAAATTCGCATCCAAGGCGGGCAATTAAAAACGCCGTTTCCTTTGGAGTATCCTTGACTTAATAACTCAGTCATTCCGTACTCTGAATGAATTTGTTGTACACCAAATCCGTTTTGTAAAATTTGATGTAATTCATTTCGAACAAGTTCTTTTCTTCTTCCTTTCATCCCTCCAGTTTCCATAATAATGGTGTTTTTTAGATTGAATTGGTATTGTTCAGTTAAATCTAATAAAGCAAAAGAAACTCCAATAAGTAATATTTTCTGTCCTTTTTTGTCTAATTCGAGGAGTTTTTTAGCCAGTTCATCCAAATTATTGAGATAGAAACCACTTTCAATATGTTCAGATTTTTTGATTAAATCATCAACCATATATACTAATGAAGATCCTTTTCGTTCTAAATAATTTGGTAACAAGGCTAAAACTACATACTCTTTTATATCTCCATAGAAATAGTCAAAATCTTTTAAATAACTAGTTTCATACCAGGATAAATCGGTAACCAAATGTTTACTTGTTATGCTTCCAGTAGTTCCAGAACTTGAAAATGTTTCTTGAATTTTATCCGTTGACGAAAGAATATCCTTTGTTTTAAAAAACTGAATTGGTAAAAAAGGAATTTGTTCAATAGAAGTAACATCTGAATGATGTATGTATAATAAATCACAGAAAGAGCGATAAACCTTGTTATTATTAAACTGATGTTTAAAAATTTGTAAAGCTATTTCGGTAAATTCTTCTTCAGATTGTATGTTAAAAACGTGCTCTTTCATAAAGTTTTACAAAAATAGTATTATAAACGGCACTATTTTTTAAATTTACAGACAAAATATATTAAAATGAGAATTTCTTTTTTATCCTTACTAGTAGTAATTTTTTTATCGTGTAAAACTACATGGAAAGCGCAAAATAGTGGCACTAATCCTCTTGAAGAAATTACATGGTTAAAGGAATTGAAAACATCTTTTGATAAAGATTCATTTCAAAATAAAGCAATGATTATTCAATATACTTATAATAACGAAACCGTTTATCTTATTGAAAATTGTTATCAATGTCCTGATGGGATGTCTACTGTTTACAATTCAAAAAAAGAAAAAGTGTGTGAATTTGGAGGGTTTATAGGAAGTAATACGTGTCCAGGTTTTTCAAGCAAGGCAACTAACGAAAAGGTTATTTATAAGAACTTCGAATAAATTTAATTTTTATAAATTTTCACAACCAACTCACCTTTATCATTCATCGAAGCGCGATACATACCTGCTGTATTAAATTCAAAAACCATATTTCCTAATTTATCTAAAGCTACAACACCACCTGTCCCACCTAATTCAGTCAATTTGTTTTGAATAACGTCAGTTGTTGCTTCTTTTAAAGAAATATTTTTGTATTCCATTTGGGCTGAAATATCATGTGCAACTTGAGCACGTATAAAATATTCACCCCAACCTGTAGATGATACTCCACAAGTATTATTGTTTGCATACGTACCAGAACCAATAATTGGTGAATCACCAATTCTTCCCCAACGTTTGTTAGTCATTCCTCCCGTAGAAGTACCAGCAGAAATATTTCCGTTTTTATCTAAAGCCACACAGCCGACAGTTCCGAATTTTGCATTTTTAATATCAGCATCATAAAAAGCAGCTTTTTTATCATCATGATCTAATTTAATTTTTGCGTTGCCTTTTATTTTTTGAAGAGATTTAAAACGTCTTTCTGTATAAAAGTAACTAGGATCTACTATTTCTAAACCTTTTTCTTCAGCAAAAGTCGCAGCTCCTTTTCCAGAAAGCATAACATGGTCTGAGTCTGTCATCACTTTTATAGCTAATTCTATTGGGCTTTTTACAATTGTTACACCAGCAACTGCACCAGCATTTAACGTTTTTCCATCCATAAAAGAAGCGTCTAGCTCATTGGTTTCTTCGTGCGTAAAAACGGCTCCTTTTCCTGCATTAAATAATGGTGATTCTTCCATCACTTGTATTGTTTTCATTACAGCATCTCCGCTTGTTCCTCCTTTTTTAAGAATAGAATAACCTATTTTAATGGCTTCTTCTAACTTATCTTTATAGGCTCCCTCTCTTTCATCGGTCATATTTTTCTTTAGAATAGTTCCTGCTCCACCATGAATTATAATAGCAAATTCATTTGTTTTTTGGTCTTTAAACGATGATTCTGTTTCGTTTTTACACCCAAAAGAAATCAGTATTAATGATGTAAAAAAAAATGTTTTTTTCATAATTTTATGTTTGATTTTAAACAAATATTAAATTTTTGTTTAATTAGTTAAGTGTCAAATTATTTGTAATTTTGATGCTCAATTTAAACAACTTAAATTTAAAAGCAAAATGGCAAATTTTGGAATCAAAGAAGCTTTAGCTCAATTAGGGGTAAAAGACATAAATGACGGAACTTCTACAGGTTCTAATAACTTCTCTAACGGAGAAATTATCGAAAGTTATTCTCCTGTTGATGGAAAATTAATAGGAAAAGTAAAAGCGACTTCAAAAGAAGATTACGAAAAGGTAATGGAAACGGCTACTAAGGCATTTTTGTCTTTCAGAAATATGCCAGCTCCACAAAGAGGAGAAATTGTTCGTCAATTTGGTAATAAATTAAGAGATTTAAAAGAACCATTAGGGAAATTAGTTTCTTATGAAATGGGTAAATCTTTACAAGAAGGTTACGGTGAAGTTCAAGAAATGATCGATATCTGTGATTTTGCTGTTGGATTATCGAGACAATTAAATGGACAAACAATTCCATCTGAACGTCCAGGACACGTAATGAGAGAGCAATGGCATCCAATAGGTGTTGTTGGTATTATCTCTGCATTTAACTTCCCAGTTGCAGTTTGGGCTTGGAATACAGCTTTAGCCTGGATTTGTGGTGATGTATGTGTTTGGAAAGGTTCTGAAAAAGCACCTTTATGTTCTATCGCTTGTCAAAATATTATTGCTGATGTTTTAAAACAAAATAATTTACCAGAAGGAATTTCATCTATTATCAACGGAGATTACAAAGTTGGTGAAATGATGACTACTGATACTCGTATTCCTTTAGTTTCTGCTACAGGATCTACAAGAATGGGAAGAATTGTTGGTGCAACTGTTGCGCAACGTTTCGGAACTTCTTTATTAGAATTAGGAGGAAACAATGCAATTATTATTACACCAACTGCAGATTTAAAAGTTGTAGTTCCTGGTGCTGTTTTTGGTGCTGTTGGTACTTGTGGTCAACGTTGTACTTCTACAAGAAGATTAATTATTCACGAATCTGTTTATGATAAAGTAAGAGATGCTATTGTTGGTGCTTACGGGCAATTAACAATTGGAAATCCTTTAGATGAAACAAATCATATTGGACCGTTAATTGATCACGATTCTGTAAACACGTATTTAGCTGCTATTGAAAAAGCAAAAGCTGAAGGAGGAAACGTATTGGTTGAAGGAGGTGTTTTAACAGGTGAAGGATACGAAAGTGGATGTTACGTTAAACCAGCAATTATTGAAGCTGAGAATCATTTTGAAATAGTTCAACATGAAACTTTTGCTCCGATTTTATATTTAATGAAGTATTCTGGAGAAGTAGAAAATGCTATTGAGAAACAAAATGGTGTTGCTCAAGGATTATCTTCTGCAATTATGACCAATGAATTGAAAGAAGCTGAAAAGTTCTTATCATACGCAGGTTCTGATTGTGGTATTGCAAATGTAAACATCGGAACTTCTGGTGCTGAAATTGGTGGTGCTTTTGGTGGTGAAAAAGAAACAGGTGGTGGACGTGAGTCAGGATCTGATGCTTGGAAAGTGTACATGAGAAGACAAACAAATACTGTAAATTATTCTGATGAATTGCCGTTAGCGCAAGGAATTAAATTCGATTTATAAATAACGTATTTGTTATAAATAATAAAAGCCACATCTTTATGATGTGGCTTTTTATTTTTGTTGAAATTTTTATTTTTTAGAGGCAGTTAATAAAACTTCGTAAGCACCATCTGCTTTAGACATTTTCGCATAATCAAGAGCTGTATAATTACCATTTTCAGATTTTGTTTTTAATTTGGCTCCTTTTTTAATTAATAATTTAACGATATCTACTTTGTTATATCTTGCAGCAAACATTAAAGGAGTTAAGCCAGTAGACTTTCTATTAATATTCGTTCCATTTTCAATCAACGCTTTAACAGCATCATAATTACCAGCAATAATTAGCTTACAAAAAGTGCTAACTTTTGAATATTCAATAGAAGTTTTAATATTTGACTTGTTTAATTCAGAAGCTGTAGCTGTTCCGAAAGATAATGCGATTGCTAATACTGTAAAGATGAATTTTTTCATGATGTAGAGTTTTTTAAGATTAGGTTTATATCTAAGAGACGCTCGTTTTAAAAAAACGTTTCAGTGAAACTAAAAACTTAACAGATATTTGTGATTACTTCTTAAAATA
>CBDTZS010000169.1:0-7033 GCA_965364955.1 uncultured Tenacibaculum sp.
ATGAGAAAATAAAACAAGAGCAATATGATTTAATTTGCTTTACAGTTCCTTTTCCAGGGAATTTATTTTCAGCTTTGCGATGTGCTCAGTTTATAAAACAACAATATCCAACCATTAAAATAGGCATGGGTGGTGGTTATTGTAATACCGAGTTACGACGTTTATCTGATCCTAGAATTTTTAATTTTGTTGATTTTATTACGTTAGACGACGGAGAAGGTCCTTTGTTAAAAATCACTCAATTTTTAGAAGGTAAAATAGGTGAGGAGGCATTAGAAAGAACCTATATATGTAAAGATAACATGGTTATTTATGCCAATAAAATACCAAACACCATATTCCATCATAAAAATTTACCTGCACCTAGTTATATAGGACTACCAACTAATAAGTATTTGTCTTTTTTAGATGTGATGAATCCGATGCACAGAATGTGGTCTGATGGTAAATGGAATAAACTAACCATTTCTCACGGCTGTTATTGGAAACAATGTTCTTTTTGCGATGTTACGTTAGATTACATTAGTAATTACGAAAATACTACGGCAGATGATTTGGTGAATAAAATTGAGAAAATAATATCAGAAACAGGTATTACTGGTTTTCATTTTGTTGATGAAGCTGCGCCTCCAAAAATGTTGAGAGCTTTGGCTAATAAGCTACTAGAAAGAAAAATTTATATTACGTGGTGGACAAATATTAGATTCGAAAAAACATTTACAACTGAACTCTGTTCTTTATTATCAAAATCAGGATGTATTGCCGTAACTGGTGGTTTAGAAGTTGCTTCTGATAGATTGTTGGCTAAGATGAAGAAAGGTGTAGATATTGGGCAAGTAGCAAGAGTAACTAAAGCTTTTTCTGATGAAAACATCATGGTGCATGCATATTTAATGTTTGGATTCCCTACGGAAACAGCGCAAGAAACCATTGATTCTTTGGAGGTTGTGCGTCAATTATTTCAAAATAATTGTATTCAATCTGCCTTTTGGCATCAATTTGCTTGTACAAGCCATAGTCCTGTAGGAAAAGACCCTGATGCCTTTGAAATAAATATCATAGGGCCAGAATTTGAAGGTTTTGCTGAAAATGATTTGGATCATGAAGATCCAACAGGAGCAGAACATCACCTATATAGTCAGGGATTAAATACGGCTTTAAACAATTACTTGAATTATAAAGGGTTTGATATTCCTTTACACAAATATTTCGATTTTAAAGTACCTAGAATTACTCAAGAAAGTAGTTTAATAAAGGATTTTTTAAAAGCATAAATACCACAAAATGTACCCTATTAAAACCGTAGCATTTTTATAGGGTACAGATAAACTAGAAATGACGATGCATCTTGTTGTTGTAGGTAATTTCCCGTCTAGATTGTTTCAACGCTTTCGTAAAACAGTAGCATTTATTTTATCGGTTTTCCCTTGGTTTCTTCCATTACGTTCGAAAAAAAAGAAAATGTGCTTTTTGCTGTTTTTTAATTGAAATAGATAATTAACTTCTCGCTTATTTCCAGTGTTACGTATTGGTATAAACTAGGTGCTCGTGTTAGCTGAACTGAAAAGGGGAAAATTTTATATACAAAGAAAGGCATCAGTAAACTGATGCCTTTAACAAACTGTTTTTTATGAAAAAAAGTAAGAGCTTCTACCTTTAATAATATGTTACTTTTTAAATTATCATATCATTAACGACAAGAAGGTTACTAGAGAAAAAGTTAAGAATGAGACTAAACTTATCCTCTTAAACTATCGGGGTTATATCCTAAATAAGGCACTTCTTTCTCAATAAAAGTAATTCCATATTCTTCTAACTCTTTTAAAATAGGTTCATAAACTTCCTTACGAATAGGGCGTTGAACACCAGGAGTTATTATTTTTTTATTTAAGATAGCCAATGTTGCCATTGCTACAGGTAATCCTACCGTTTTTGCCATGGCAGTATATGTTTGGTCATCACCTTTTATAACCATGCTGCTTTCAATTTGATGTTGCTTGTTGTTTAGCTCATATCCAAATTTATGCTGCATGATAATAATATCTTTATCATCCTCTTTAAGAGTCCATTTTTCAGATAATATTTTTTGCAATATTTGAGCAGGAGTCGCATTTTTAAGGCCTACTTTTTTAGTAGTACTAAAAATATCTAACTCTAAAAATTTATCCCACATAACATCGTCTTGTTCAATATTTAGATATGAACGAAACTTAAGTTCTACAGAATCACTTGGTGAATATGCTAAGAATAAATTAGTAAAATCACGATAGTTCATGTCTTCAGAATCTTCAATTGTATAAGAATCATCCGTCATTCCTAAAGTTACAAAAACATTCCAAGCTCTAGAAAAACCAACTTTTCTAATAGTACCTCTATACATTGTAGGTATATCTTCTAAACCATATACGCTTCGGTATTTTAATGAATCTCTATTTGCATATGCTTCTAATTTACCACAACCATCAACGTTTAAGAACTCAGTTCTACGAAATAATTTATGATAAGGAATGTATTTATAAGTGTTTTCTTGAATAAACATGGCAGATCCCCCTTGTCCTGCTAAAACAACATTTCTTGGGTTCCAAGTAAATTTATAGTTCCATAAATTAGTGTCGCTTTCTGGTGCTACCAATCCACCACAAAAAGATTCAAATAAAAGCATTTTTGCCTTTTTTGCATGAATCTTATCAATTACTTGCATTGCACTCATGTGATCAATACCTGGATCTAAACCTATTTCGTTCATAAAAACAAGTCCTTTTTCTTTAGCAGCCTCATCTAAAGCTTCCATTTCATCAGAAACATAAGAAGCTGTAACCATATGCTTGTTGTAGGTAACACAGTCTTTCGCTACTTCAATATGAAAACGAGCTGGTAGCATAGAAATAACGATATCGGCGTTTTTAATAGCTTCGTTACGTTGTTCTTTATTAAAAACATCTAATTGAACTGCAGATGCATTTTTATGATTGTTAATTATAGACAATGCGTTTTCTAAAGAAATATCACCAATAGTAATGTGTAATTTTTCTGAAGATGATTTGTCTAGTAGGTATTTAATAAGTGAAGAGCTAGAGCGTCCTGCACCAATGATTAATATTTTTCTCATGGAATAATGTACTTTTGTCTTGTTATTATGTGGCTAAAATATAGCCAAAAAAGTTTAATATTAAACAAAAATACAAAAAATGTATAAAAATTTAACAATAACTTCAGTTTTAGGAGTAATTGCTGTTGTTTTAGGAGCTTTTGGAGCTCATGCTTTAAAGGCAAAACTAACACCTGATGCTATGCAGAGCTTTGAAACAGCCGTAAGGTATCAATTTATACATGTTTTGTTGCTACTGTTTATAAACACGTTTAAAGAGTTTAATTTGAAGGAAAAGAATACGATTAGCGCGTTTTTAATCACAGGTATTCTATTGTTTTCAGGGTCAATCTATGCAATTTACTTATTTGGAGTGCCAGCTAAGTCAATTTGGTTTGTAACTCCACTAGGAGGAGTCTTACTAATTATAGGATGGAGTTTAATAACCTTTAAGTTTGTGAGAAAAGGGATTAAAAAATAATAGTGATAATTTATTTTAATGATTAATGAGTTTAATCAAAAAGGACTATTTTTGTATCAAATTAAACACAACTAAATTATTTTTAAGATGACAAATCTTGATAACAAAACGATATCGTTAGACAACTTAGGTATTAAGGATGCTACGATTCGTTACCAATTAACTTCAGACGAGTTACACGACTTGACTATTGAAAAAAAACAAGGTAAAAATACTAGTTCTGGGGCGTTAGCTGTTGAAACTGGTGAGTTTACAGGACGTTCGCCAATGGACAGATTTATCGTTAAAGACGATATTACAAAAGATGAAGTTTGGTGGGGAGATATTAATCTTCCTTTCGATTCAGAAAAATTTGATAAATTATATGATAAGGTAACAGACTATCTTTCTCAGAAAGAAGTATTTGTACGTGATAGTTATGCGTGTGCAGATGAAGATTATAAATTAAACATAAGGGTAGTAAATGAATATCCTTGGAGTAATATGTTTGCTTATAACATGTTTTTACGACCAACTGCTGAAGAATTAAAAGGTTTTTCACCAGAATGGACAGTAATTAACGCTCCTGGTTTTATGGCAAATCCTGAAGTTGACGGAACACGTCAGCACAATTTTGCTATTTTAAACTTTGGTAAAAAAATTGCTTTAATAGGTGGAACTGGTTATACTGGAGAAATCAAAAAAGGAATTTTCTCAGCGTTAAACTTTATTTTACCTGTGTTTAAAAACACATTACCAATGCACTGTTCTGCAAATATTGGTAAAGATGGAGATACCGCTATTTTCTTCGGATTATCAGGGACAGGAAAAACAACTTTATCAACAGATCCAAATCGTAGTTTGATTGGAGATGATGAACATGGTTGGACAGCTGAAAACACGGTGTTTAATTTTGAAGGAGGTTGTTACGCAAAAGTAATCGATCTTTCTAAAGATAAAGAACCAGAGATTTACGCAGCTATTAAAAAAGGAGCAATCCTTGAGAATATAGTGATGGATGCTGATGGAAATGTAGATTTTCATGATACATCAATTACACAAAACACACGTGTAAGTTACCCGATTGACCATATTGAAAATATTCAAACTCCGTCAATTGGTAAAAATCCTAAGAATATATTTTTCTTAACTGCTGATGCTTTTGGAGTATTGCCTCCAATATCTAGGTTAACACCAGGTCAAGCAGCATATCACTTTATTTCAGGTTATACAGCTAAAGTTGCTGGTACTGAAGCAGGAGTTACTGAGCCATTACCAAGTTTTTCAGCTTGTTTCGGAGCACCATTTATGCCTTTACATCCAACTCGTTATGCAGAAATGTTAAGCGAAAAGATGAAAGAAACAAACGTAAAGGTTTGGTTAATAAATACTGGTTGGACTGCAGGTCCTTACGGTATTGGTCATAGAATGAAATTAAAATACACTCGTGCTATGATTAACGGAGCATTGAATGGTGATTTAGGTGAAGTGAATAATGAAAACTATCATACACATTCAGTATTCGGTTTAGCACAGCCAAGACAATGTCCTGGAGTACCTTCTGAAATGCTTAGTCAACGACAAGCTTGGAACAATGATGAAGAATATTATAAAACAGCTCATAAATTAGCAGATTCGTTTAGAAAGAACTTTAAAGAGTTTGAAGAAAATGCAAATGATGAAATTTTAGCAGGTGGCCCGCCAAATGTGAAAAAATAAATAGTTAGAAAGCATCCGAAAGGATGCTTTTTTTATGCGTAAATACTGCTTATTTTTGTAACTTTAAAATGAAGATTATGATTGTACAAGGAAATATAGTTGACATACAAAATAAACGAATTTATAAAGGAGAAGTTGAGGTTGAAAACGGAAAAATAAAAGGAATTCGAGAGGTAAATCATTCTATAGAAAATTATATTCTTCCTGGTTTTGTAGATGCTCATATTCATATTGAAAGCTCAATGTTGGTGCCTTCAGAATTTGCGAAAATAGCAGTTGTTCATGGTACAGTTGCAACGGTTTCTGATCCACATGAAATAGCTAATGTTTTAGGAGTGAAAGGAGTTGACTTTATGATTGAAAACGGAAAGAAAGTTCCGTTGAAATTTAATTTCGGAGCACCATCATGTGTGCCCGCAACTTCTTTTGAAAGCGCAGGAGCAATTATCGATTCTGATGATATTAAATTGATGATGGAAAATCCAGATATTAAATATTTGGCTGAAATGATGAATTACCCTGGAGTTTTGTTTGATGATGAAGAGGTATTAAAAAAGATTCAGCATGCAAAAAACAATAATAAACCTATCGATGGTCACGCACCAGGGTTACGAGGTGATGATGTAACTAAATATATTTCTGCAGGAATTTCTACCGACCACGAATGCTTTACCTATGATGAGGCTTTAGAAAAGCTTCAAAAAGGAATGAAAGTAATTATTCGTGAAGGAAGTGCTGCAAAAAACTTTGAAGCATTGATCGATTTGTTGCCAGAACATTTCGAAAACATGATGTTTTGTTCTGATGATAAGCATCCTGATGATTTATTAATCGGACATATAAACGAATTATGTGAACGTGCAGTAGCAAAGGGAATAGATATTTTTAAAATATTACAAGCAGCTTGTATAAATCCTGTAAAGCATTATAATTTAGATGTTGGTTTATTAGAAAAGGGCGATGATGCCGATTTTATTGTAGTTGAAAATTTAGAGAGATTTAAGGTTTTAAAAACCTACATAAACGGTGAATTAGTTGCTGAAAACGGGAAATCATTTATTGAGTCAGTTGATTTTGAAGTGTTGAATAATTTTAATACAGATAAAAAGAAAGTATCCGATTTTAAATTTGAATCTACTTCTGAAAAAATTAGAGTAATTGAAGCGTTAGATGGCGAATTGGTAACCAATGAAATTCAAGTAGATTCCTTAATAAAAGAAGGGAACTTGGTTTCAAATACTCAAAATGATGTGTTAAAAATGACCGTTGTAAATCGGTATAAAAATGCAGAACCTTCAATTGCTTTTATTAAAAATTTCGGATTAAAAGAAGGAGCGATAGCAAGTTCGGTAGGGCATGATTCTCATAATATTATTGCTATTGGAGTTTCTGACGAAGCTATTTGCAAAGCTGTGAATCTTTTAATAGATAATAACGGTGGGGTTTGTGCAGTTACTGACTCTGAAGAAAAAATAGTTTCACTTCCTGTTGCAGGAATTATGTCTGATAAATCAGCAGTAGAAATTGGTAAAGCCTATGCTGAATTAGATAAGATGGCAAAACAAATGGGAAGCGCGTTACGAGCTCCATATATGAGCTTATCATTTATGGCGCTGTTGGTAATTCCATCATTGAAATTATCTGATAAAGGATTGTTTGATGGAAATACGTTTAAGTTTACTTCTTTAGAAGTAAATTAAAAGTACCGTTAGTTAGGATTAAGAACAAAGCTCAGAATTATAATTAAATCTGAGCTTTATTTGTTT
>CBDTZS010000170.1:0-7002 GCA_965364955.1 uncultured Tenacibaculum sp.
CTCATGTTATTGATTTGGGGTTTTTTAGTTGTGTTTTTTGAGCGTTTCGCTAACGGTTTTGTGTATGGTTTCGTTGCGTGTTTCAGTAACTAATTTAGCAAATACAAACCGAATAGAAAATCCGAGAGGGTTTTCGCAGGTAAGACAAAATCCAGCAATAAAGTTTATACGCTGTTAGCTGTTGTTTTTATTTCCCAAGTTTTAATTGTTCCGTCATAAGATGCACTTATTATAGTTTTTTTGTCCAATACTTCAATAGATTGTACAAAATTTTGATGCACAAATTCTGAAATTATCTGTCCATTTAAATTCCAGATTTTCACTTTATTGTCTTCTCCTCCTGTTGCAATTAGATTATTATTTATAAACTTAATTGCTGTAATAATTCCTGAATGCGCCTTAAATTTTTTAATTCCTGTTTGGTGATAATCTGTCGATAAAGTTCGAATTGAAATTTCGCCTTTTAAATTTCCGCTAATCAGTTTCTGTGCCTGCTTGTTATAAACAAGACTGATAATTGAACAACCTTCAATAAATGTGTTTATTGATTTTTCTATTTTACAATCCCAAATTTTAATTGTGCCATCTTCTGAACTTGAAGCAAGAATGTTTTGGTCCAATTTAATGACTTGCCAAACCCAATTAGTGTGTTCTTTAAATGTTTTTAAAACGGTTCCTTTAAGGTTTGATACTTTGACGGTATTATCGCCACTACTCGAAGCAAAAGTATTGTCATCTAAACGACAAAGAGAAAGCACAATTGCAGAATGAATTTCTATGCTATTTATAGTTTTGAAATCTTTCCAAACTAATATTTTACGATCTCTTGAACCCGAAATAAAAACACAACTACTTATTTTTTCAATACACAAAATTGAATTCTGATGTCCTTTCAAGGAATACATTTGTTTACCAGAGATATTCCAAAATTTTATTTCTTTATCTCTTCCTCCGCTAACAATTGTCTTCTCATCAATTTTGAGTATTGACCAGATGTAACCTAAATGACCAGCAAAAGGTTTTTGAATTTGGGGTGTTGCTTTTTTTGAATATAGAATATCACTTCTTAAAACAAATTTTTCGCCCTCTGTTAAAATTTCTCCTTCGTGCCAAACGTTGTGGTCAAAAACTATAAGGTCGCCTTGTTTAGGTATGTATGATGCCCAAATTTCATCTGTTTCTTTTGTTTTGAAAAATAAGGTTCGTCCACCTTTGAATTCAGTTGCATTATTCAAGTAAATCATAAATGTCAACTTCGATTGTGTTGTGTCATTTCGATAATGAACTCCATCAAGATGTCTATGGAAATATTGGTCAGTAGAATATTTACAAAACCTAAATCTGTTATTCAATTCTTTTAAATTCCATACTCCATTTTCGGCTTGAATAGCTGATTTTATTTCGATTGTTTCTGGCAGATATGGTTCTACTTTTTCATAAAGTTGATTAGCCAAATCATCACTGTCAATTACAAATCTTTCATTATTCCTGTAATAGGTTGGGTAATTTGAAATAGCTTTTTGAAAAGAGTTTTTAATTTTATTATTTAAAACTTCCTCACATTCGTTTTTAGAAAAAAGAGATGGAATCACAAAACAAGTGAAATTTGTATCTGGAAGAATATTTTGTGCTTCGGTTTTAGTCAAAATTCCTAAATGTTTTTCTTTTTAGCACGAATGTCTTTTTAAATAACAGCTAACTTTAATGATATGTCGAGTTTCAATTCGTTATATCAGGAGTTAGCGAAGTTATTAGAAAAAGGGTTAAGAATCAAGATAAATGTAGCGCATAAAAAAACTCGTTACCATATGGTAACGAGTTCTATTATATTTTAAAGAAGAGAGTTCTTAAAACATTTCTCTACCAGAAAAATGAAAAGCACCTTCGATAGCAGCATTTTCATCAGAATCAGATCCGTGAACAGCATTTTCACCAATAGAAGTAGCAAACATTTTACGAATAGTTCCTTCAGCAGCATCCGCAGGATTTGTAGCACCGATTAAAGTTCTAAAATCTTCAACAGCATTGTCTTTTTCTAAGATAGCAGCGATAATTGGCCCACGAGTCATAAATTCAACTAATTCACCAAAGAAAGGACGCTCGTTGTGTACAGCATAAAAAGCTTGTGCATCTGCAAGTGTCATTTGAGTTTTCTTTAAAGCTACGATTCTAAAACCTGCAGCATTAATTTTGTCTAAAATAGCACCAGTGTGTCCGTTTTCAACACCATCTGGTTTAATCATTGTAAAAGTTCTATTTGTTGCCATTTAATTTGTTTTAATAATTGTACGTGTGAACGTCACACAAAATCGGCGCGAAAATACATAAATTTTTTAATTTAATTGTATATTCGCCACTTATGATTTTAAAACACTTTACAGAACTCAAAGAATTTTTATCGCAACCTAAAAATATTGTGGTAATAGGTCATAGAAATCCAGATGGCGATGCCGTTGGCTCAACATTAGGATTGAAACATTATCTAGATAAAAAAGGGCATACCACTCAGGTGTTAATGCCTAATGAATATCCTGATTTTTTACACTGGATTCCAGGATCCGAAACCGTGTATCGTTTCGATCGCCAAAACAAACAAAGCATCCGGGCTTTAAAAACTTCGGAGATTGTATTTCTTTTAGACTTTAATGCACTGCATAGAGTAGGAGGAGATATGCAAAATACTTTAGAGCAATATGAGAATGATTTTGCGTTGATAGATCATCATCAGCAACCAGATGATTTTAAGTATATGTATTCAGATACAACCATGTCGTCAACCTGCCAAATGGTATATAATTTCATTGAAATGATGGGAGATGTTGCATTGATTGATGAAAACATAGCTACTTGTTTGTATACAGGGATTATGACTGATACAGGTTCGTTTCGTTTTAGATCTACTACAAGTACAACACACCGTATTATTGCTGATTTAATTGATAAAGGAGCCGAAAACGACAAGATTCATAGTAATGTGCACGATGCTAATTCTTACAATCGTTTGTTATTATTAGGTCAAGCATTAAGTAATATGAAAATGTTACCTGAATATAAAACCGCATTTATAACGTTATCAGAAGACGAGAAAAAACGTTTTAATTTTGAAAAAGGAGATACAGAAGGTGTTGTGAATTATGCGCTTTCTTTAAGAGGAGTAGTGTTTGCTGCTATTTTTATTGAAGATAAAGAGCAAGGAATAATTAAAATGTCACTTCGTAGTAAAGGGAAGTTTTCGGTAAATTTATTTGCTAGAAATTACTTTAGTGGAGGTGGTCATGATAATGCAGCGGGAGGAAAAAGCTTAGAGTCAATGGAAGATACGATCAAAACATTTACATCGTTATTACCTAAATACCAAAAAGAATTAGAGACATCTTATGAAGCTTAAAATTATTTTTTTCTTAACGATTCTTTTAACTGTAATTTCTTGTAAAGAGCCCGAGGCAAGAAGGCCTAAAAAACAAGGAACTACGAACTTTTACAATGAAGTAATAAAGAAAAACAAAAGATTGAATATTTTAGAGAAAAAACGATTAGAAAATTGGATTTCTGAAGATACAATCAATCAATACGAGGCTTCTGAAAACGGATTTTGGTATACTTATATAGTTAAAGATTCTATAAATACATTAAAACCAAAGATAGAAAATGTAGTTTTGGTGTCTTATGATATTTCTGATATAAATGGAAATATTATTTATGAAAAACAAGAAATAAATTATAAAGTAGATAAAGAAGATTTTATTCCTGCATTACAAGACGGAATAAAGTTGATGAAAAAGGGAGAAACGATTACATTTGTCATTCCGTCATATAGCGCCTTTGGGGTTACAGGAGATGGAAACAAGATAACTGTAAATCAACCAATAAAAAGTACAGTAACATTAATCGAAATCAAATAACAAATAAATAAAAATGAAGTTAACTAAAATTTTAGCAGTAGCAGTTGTAACGTTGTCTGTTGTGTCATGTGGTAAAAGTCAGTTTAAAACTAAAAGTTCATTAGCTACAGTGGTAGATTCTGTAAGTTATAGTTTAGGTTTAGATATGGCCAATAAAATTAAGATGAATTTTGATGATTTAGATCAAGGTTTATTTGTTCAAGGGTTTAAAAACGGAATGGATTCTACCAATCTTTTAGTTGATTCTAAAGAAATTAATAATATTTTAAGATCATTTTTTCAGAAAAAGCAACAAGAAAAAATGAAGGAGCAGCAAGAAGAGCAAGCAAAGAAATCTGAAACTGAATTTGGAGATTATAAAAAAGAAGGAGAAAAATTCTTAGCTGAAAACAAATTAAAAGAGGGTGTTAAAACTACAGATAGTGGTTTACAATACCTTGTTTTAAAAGAAGGAAATGGAGAGGCGCCAACAGCAACTTCAAAAGTTAAAGTTCATTATCATGGTATGTTAACTGACGGAACTGTATTTGATAGTTCAGTAGATAGAGGACAGCCAAGTGAATTTGGAGTGAATCAAGTTATTAAAGGTTGGACAGAAGGATTACAGTTAATGAAAGCAGGAGCTAAATATAAATTTTTTATACCTCAAGGTTTAGCATATGGAGCGCAACAAAGAGGTGAAAAAATTAAACCTTTTTCAGCTTTAGTTTTCGAAGTAGAGTTGCTTGAGATTAAGTAATAAAAAGATAAATAACTAATATGCAATTAGGTTAGTACTTGTTACTAACCTAATTGATTGTTTATAAGAGAATCTTAAAATAGAAAGGAATGAAGTTTTATAAATTTTTAATAGTAATTATAGTCTTATTTTCAGCTTGTAAGTCGGTTAAATATCCAGATTTGGGAAATGGATTGTATGCTGATATACAAACAAATCGTGGAGATATATTAATAAAACTACATGAAAAAGAAGTGCCAATGACAGTCGCTAATTTTGTGTCGTTAGCTGAAGGTAATAATCCTAAAATGAATGATTCTTTAAAAGGGAAGCCTTATTATGATAAAACCAAATTTCACCGAGTAATTAAAGATTTTATGATTCAAGGTGGTGATATTACAGGTACAGGTACAGGAGATAATGGTTATAAATTTGGAGATGAATATCCTTTAGATGAAGAAGCTAAATTGATTTATAAACATGATGGAGCAGGAGTGTTATCTATGGCTAATTCAGGACCGGCAACGAACTCTAGTCAGTTTTTTATAACACATAAAGAAACACCTTGGTTAAATGGGTTGCATACCATATTCGGGAGAGTGCAAAAAGGACAGAATATTGTAGATTCAATTGAACAATACGACTATATTAATAAAATCGATATTATTAGAAAGGGTGATTCTGCAAAAGCATTTAACGCTCCGTTTGTATTTGAGAAGGAGATCGAGAATGTAGAAAATAAAAAGGCAGATAGAGAAAAAGCAATTAAAGAGAAAAAGAGGAAATTTCTTGAAAGTATGGATTATTATAAATCTATTACTACAGATTCTGGATTGAAAATTTTACAGTTGCAAAAAGGTAATGGAAAAAAAGTAAATCCAGCGATTCCTACCACTGTGCACTACACGTTGTATTTGCAAGATGGAACAAAAATTGATTCTAGTTTAGATAAGTCAGAAGGATTTACGTTTACTGTTAATGATACTAAATTACCTTTGATAGCAGGATGGAAAGAAGGAGTTAAAAGAATGAAAGAAGGAGGTAAATCTAGATTGTTTATACCTTATTACTTAGGGTATGGAGGTAGAGCAGTAGGTCCGATTCCAGGAAGATCTGATTTAGTTTTTGAAATAGAAGTTTTAAAAGTAGGTAAGTAATTATGTTAGAGTATATTATCCAAAAAGACAAAGAGTTTCTTATTTACTTAAATAGTTTAGGAAGTGAACAATGGGATGGGTTTTGGTTAACGATAACGAATCAGTTTTCTTGGATACCTTTATTTGTTTTTATACTTTATTTGGTATTCAAATATCTTGGTTGGAAAAAAGGATTGTTTACTATGTTTTTTATTGCAGCTTTAATCACATTCTCAGATCAAATAACAAATGTTATTAGGGGTGTTTTTGAAAGATTACGACCAAACAATGATCCGACGATAAAAGATTCGCTTAGAACGCTTATAAGGCCACAGAGTTATAGTTTTGTGTCAGGGCATGCAACAACATCTACTGTTATTACGGTTTTTATTATCATGCTTTTAAGAAAGCATGTAGGTTATATTAAATTTTTGGTATTTTTCCCTCTAATTTTCGCTTACAGCAGATTGTATTTAGGAGTTCATTTTCCTATTGATATATTATTTGGTTTTATTAACGGAACAATAATCGGTTACTTGTCATATAAGTTACATGAAGTTTTGGTAACAAAAATATTCAATTAATCTTTTTGTTATTATTGTATAGGTATTTTGTACTGTGATAAATAGCAATTACTAAACTATCCGTTTTTTGATGTAAATCCGGATGGTTTTTTGGTTAATATCATTGGTTACAAGGGGTTTGTATTGTGTAAGTGATTAGTGATTTTTGCGGATAGCTTTAGATAATCCCCAAATTGTTTAGCTATCTTTAAAAACTAAAGCATAAGTAATATCGTTTAAACGATTAATACCATTATAACCTGTTTTTTTAAGTTCAAAAGAACTTCTCAGATAATCTTTTAAGGGAGTATAGCTTTCTTTTTGCTCAGTAACTGTAAACGGAATGTGATTAGTTGCTGTTTGGATAAGCGATAAAAGGGTTTTCTTTTTTTGCAACTTGTGAAGTTCTGAATAAGACTCTTTAAGTAGTTCGAAATTATCTCTTGCCAAAGAATAGGTTGCTACTGTCTAAGATTCTACTTTATGCATCATGGGGTGAAGTGCTTTGAAATTAACTCTTCCATTATTTTCTATTTATCTAGTGTAATAGCTTTTTAAAATGTGTCTACGCCTTTTACGTTTATCAGTTATTATTTTTAGCTGACGGTTAATGTAGTTTACAAAAATGTACTATAACGGAACTGGTTGAGAAACCATTGATGCTTGTAGGGTACATTTTTTTG
>CBDTZS010000171.1:0-6970 GCA_965364955.1 uncultured Tenacibaculum sp.
ACTGGTGGGATTCAATAAAAGCACACAACAATAGTTATAAGTAATGCTAAAAAAGTACAAACCGTATCGTTTGTACTTTTTTTAGTGTTTTTGAATTAACCTAAAAAGTGGTATTCTTTTATCGCCACGACTCTTTATAAACTGTTAGCTAAATCTAATAAAATTCTAATATATTAGCACATCAAAATCCACTTTGTGTTTAAAAAAATTGATTATCTCTTTTTTGGTTACGTATTCATAACTACAATTCTTTTATTCTTATCGTGGAATCAATGGTCTAATTCTTTCGGTTTATTAATTACAAGAGGAGTGATTGTTTCTGGAGTAATCGGATTAATCTTTTTAAATTCTAAAACAAAATCTTCAATTTTAGAATTAGTCAGAAATATATACCCAATAATAATTAGCGGATATTTTTATTCAGAAACTGTTTTTTACAATAAATTTATTTGGGGTAATTTGGATCAGAAACTAATCGATTTAGATCAGTTTATATTCGGATTTCAACCAAGTTTGGCGTTTTCAGAAACCTTTTCTAGCAAACTGTTTAGCGAGCTGATGTATTTCGGGTACTTTTCTTTCTATTTACTAATTACAGGTTTTGTTATAATCGCTTATTACAAACTAAAAAACGAATCTGAAGTTTTGATTTTTAAGTTTTCCGCAGCTATGTTTCTGTTTTATTTATTCTTCGGAATAGTTCCAGCTGCAGGTCCGCAGTTTTATTTTCCTTCACCACAAAAAGACTTACCAGTCGCTTTTATTTTTGATAAAATAATGCATTTTATACAAGCCAATGCAGAACAGCCAACCGCTGCTTTTCCTAGTTCACATGTAGGTATTTCTATCATCCTTTTAATATTATTAAGAAAAAAAGCACCACTCTTTTTTAAGATTGCAATTCCATTTGTTGTCATTTTAATCTTATCAACTGTATATATAAAAGCGCATTATGCGGTTGACGTTATTGGCGGAATTATAATTGCGCCAATTGTATTATATTTAGCTTCGATTTTATATCGTATTCCTGTTTTTAACAAGGAAGTAAAACTTTAATTATTCCATGATTCAACTGAAAGAAGTTACATCCAAAAAGGATTTAAAAACATTCATACACTTACCATTTAAAATTCACGAGAATCATAAAGAGTGGTTGCCACCATTAATTTCTGATGAGTGGAAAGTGTTTGATAAAACCAAAAATCACTCTTTTGAACATTGTGATACTATAATGTTATTGGCTTCAAAGAATAACGAAGTTGTTGGTAGAATTATGGGAATTATAAACCACACTTATAACAATGGAAGTAACGAGAAAAATGTTCGCTTTTTCGGATTAGAATGTTATGATGATATTGAGGTTTATGATCTTTTAATAAAAGCTATTGAAAATTGGGGAAAACAGAAAGGAATGGATACTATTATTGGTCCTTTAGGTTTTTCTGATAAAGATCCTCAAGGTTTTTTAACTGAAGGCTTTAATGATTCGATAACGGTTATGGTTACCAATCCTAGTTTTCAGTATATGATAACTCATACCGAAAGAAACGATTTTAAAAAGAAACTAGATATTTTTCAATATAGAGCTGCAATACCTGAAAAAACTCCTGAAATCTACGATAAAATAGCCGACAGAGTTAAAAGGAGAGGTTTTAAAGTATTAGAATTTAAAAAATCGAAACATGTTAGACCGTATGTAAAACCGGTGTTCGATTTAATTAATTCAACCTATAAAGATATTTATGGTTTCGCTCCTTTAGAAGATATTGAATCTAAAGAATTTACAGAACGTTTTTTACCCTTGTTAAAACCTCAATACATAAAAATTGTAGTTGACAGCACTAATAAAGTAGTCGCTTTTGTAGTGGCAATGCCAGATATAAGTAACGGATTTAAAAAAGCAAAAGGAAAACTATTTCCTTTTGGGTTTATCCATATACTCAGCGCTTTTAAACAAACAAATCAACTAAATTTATTATTGGGTTGTGTAAGTGAAGAATTACAAAACTCGGGTTTAATTGCTTTAATGGCGCAATCTATGTACAAATCGGCTAAAGAAAACGGATTAACTGTTTTAGACAGTCATTTAATTTTAGAAGAAAACAAAAAAATGCGTGCAGTTATGGAACGGATGGACCATACAATTTATAAGAAATATAGAATTTTCGAGAAAGCTTTGTAGATTTAAACAGAATAACGAGTTATACACTCCTAAATTTATATCAACTACAAACCATACCATAGATACTCAAATTAAATAAAGGAGATATTATGGATCTTAGATCTTTTTTTGATGAATAATTTAGCTTGAATCTTAAACTAATTTCTACTACCTTTCGATAACGTTGAATATAAATCATTAAAACGGATTCATATTCTCAAACCGCTGTAGGTAATTAAAAAATGAACACCGTTAAAACATATCACAAAGTTAATTCTGAAAAGGAAAACGTAAGTTTTGGAATATCTAAAATGGAAGATATTTATATAAAACGAAACGGTTTAGTTGATGAACCACATAGGCACAACTATTATACGGTTCTAATTATTAATAAAGCAAAAGGACTTCATAAAATAGATTTCAACACTTACGAGTTATCAGATAAACAAATTTTCTTTGTTGCTCCCGGACAAGTGCATCAAGTTATAGAGTCAACAAAATCTTTAGGATTTGTAATGACCTTTTCAAATCAATTTTTAATAGAAAACTCTATCCCATTAGGGTTTGTTGATCGCTTAAATCTTTTTCAAAACTATGGTCAAAGCCCTCCATTATTGGCAATAAAAGAGCAATTTGACACTATCGAAAATTATTCGAAAAACATTTTTAAACTATTCAACAGCGATGCTAAAATGAAGAGTTTATCTATCGGTGCATTTTTGAAGCTATTACTAATAGACTGTAATAATATTTGTGCAATCAATCCTATCGAATCGAATTTGGATACTTCTGGGAGTAATTTGATTAGAGCTTTTAAGAATGCAGTGGATAACAACTATAAAAAAGAACATTCTACAACTTACTACGCAAATAAGCTTCATATTACACCTGATCATTTAAATCGAACATTTAAGGCAACAATAGGTAAAACTGCCAAAGAGTATATCCAATCAAGAATAATAACCGAAGCTAAACGACTACTTTATTTCACTGACTTGTCAAATAAAGAAATTGGTTATGAATTAGGATTTAATGAACCAGCTAATTTTAGTGCCTTTTTTAAGAAATGCACCCAACTTTCCCCTTCAACGTTTAAGAAAAACGAAATCTAATCCTAATATCGGATTTTCATAAGTCAATCCCGACTTCTCATATTCTTCATCCTAGTGAAATGGAAGATATTTGTACTGTAATTAAAAATGAGCTTATGGATCGCAAAAAATTTATCAAAAAAACACTATTGGCGAGTATGGTTGGGGCATTAGCACCGAAAATATTAACAGCAGCTAATATCAACCAAACAGAATCCACTTATGACAAGTTGATGCAAAAAGTAGGCTTTAATCATTTACCAAATAAAGAATATAAAACTATGAATACAGTAATTCACAAAGCAGACACAAGAGGAAATGCAAACCATGGCTGGTTAAACTCACATCATACTTTCAGTTTTGCAAACTACCACAATCCAGAAAGAATGAACTTTGGTGTGCTTCGTGTCTTAAATGACGACAGAGTGCAAGCAGGTATGGGGTTTGGCACACACCCACACGACAACATGGAAATTATATCCATTCCACTTGAAGGTGATTTGGAACATAAAGATAGTATGGGTAATGTAGCAATCATAAAAAAAGGTGATGTGCAAGTCTTAAGCGCTGGAACTGGCATTACACATTCAGAATACAATAAGAACAAAAATAAAGAAGTGAAGTTTCTTCAAATTTGGGTGTTTCCTAAAGAGAAAAACGTAAGCCCACGTTATGACCAAATTTCCATCAGAGATATTGAAAAAGACAATGAATTTTATCAAGTGCTTTCACCTAATAAAGACGATCAAGGCGTTTGGATAAATCAAGATGCATGGTTTAATCTCGGCAAGTTCACAAAAGGAAGTTCTGACCAATATAAAATTCAAAAACCAGGCAATGGAGTCTATGTTTTTGTACTTGAAGGAGAAGTTAAAATAAACGGGGAGAAACTTTCGCTAAGAGATGGAATGGGAATCTGGGATACTGACAGTATAGATTTAATAGCGAATAGCAATGCTCGTGTATTATTAATGGAAGTACCAATGAATTTATAAACTTAAAAGAAAAAAATGGAATTGATGGAAAACTTAAAATGGAGATATGGGACTAAGCGATATCATTCTTCAAAAAAAGTAAATAGGGAAGATCTAGACAAAATAAAAGTATTTAAAACACCTACTGAAATAATGGATTCTGAACTAAAATTTGTAGCTTAGACTTAACTTAAAAACAGCAACGTTTGTTGCATTAGAGCCTTGAATGCAGCTAATCGTGAAATATTATATTGATTCGATTATTTAACTAAAAACAATAAATTATGTTTGGACTATTTAAAAAGAGGTCAGAAATCGACAAACTTAACGACGAATACAAAAAATTATTAAAAGAAGCCTATAATTTGTCCACCTCCAACAGAAAATTAAGTGATGCCAAGACAGCTGAGGCGGATAAAGTGCTTAAGCAAATTGAACAGTTGGAAAAGAAGAATTAAAAATAATCCCCTAATAAAGGTTGGAAAAATCTATATATAATAGGTTATAAAAAAATTCAATCTCTATTATAATCTTAAATCATATAGAAATTAATGATTTCTATAAAGAATATACCTTGTCCATTTATGACCAAATTAAAAGGTTTTTCTACATTTACATAGTCGACAAATCTTTTAATTTGGCTTTTTTAAAAAGACAAACTAAAAACAAAATTTAAAAGCTGATGACTTGTGTCGATACGAAAATCCGCGGATTTCCTGCCTCGCACTATTCATAGCTAAACGTTAGCTAAATTTCTAATAAGCATCTACATCAATAATAAAACGGATCGGTCTAAAATCTTTTACTGCTTCAAAAGTATTTTTAACTTTAAGTACTTGCTCTTTTGTTTTCCCTAACGATTGTTTTGGTGGAATTTTTATGACCAAGTTTTTAATATACAGATTCCGAACACGAGATACCGCAGGTGCTGTCGGACCTAATACGTTTTCTCTAAAAACGTTTTGCAATGCTTTTGTTAGCCAATTTATGCCATTATCAACTCTTGCATGATCTTTATGCTTTAGCGTGATTTTAATCACTTTATAATATGGCGGATAATGAAACTGCCATCTTTCTTGTAACTGTTCTTTATACATCTCAGTATAATTAGTCGTTGAAACTTGTTGTAGTATTTGATGGTACGGATTATAGGTTTGTATCGCTACTTTACCTTGTTTTTTAGTACGTCCTGCCCTACCCGATACTTGTACCATCAATTGATACGCACGTTCATGCGCCCTAAAATCGGGGAAGTTTAGCATTGAGTCGGCATTTAATACACCTACTAACGATACATTCTCAAAGTCTAACCCTTTAGATAACATTTGTGTTCCTACTAAAACATCAATTTCTTGAGCTTCAAAAGCACCAATTATTTTTTGATATCCGTATTTACCACGAGTCGTATCTAAATCCATTCTTCCGATATTATGCTTCGGAAACAACTCTTTTAACTCTAACTCTATTTGTTCGGTTCCAAAACCTTTAGTATCGAGTGTCGCACTGCCACAAGCACCACAACTATTAGGCATTGATCTTTGATAATGACAATAATGACACTTTAATTCACGTCTAAATTTATGAAACGTTAAACTCACATCGCAATTAGGGCACTGTGGTGAAACACCACACGTTGTACATTCTACAACCGGTGAAAATCCACGTCGGTTTTGAAACAAAATTACTTGCTCTTTTTGTTCTAATGCTTCGCTAATCATTTTTAACAAGTGATCAGAAAAAAGGCCTTTCATTTCCTTTTTTCGCTGCTTTTCTTTTACATCGATCAACTCAATTTTTGGCAACTGAATATTCCCAAAACGTTTCGTTAATTCTACAAAACCATATTTATTTTGTTTCGCATTATAGTAACTTTCTAACGACGGTGTTGCCGAACCTAATAATACTTTGGCTTTATGCAAATGACCTAAAACTATCGCTGCATCTCGTGCATTGTAACGTGGCGAAGGCTCAAATTGTTTGTAAGACGTTTCGTGTTCTTCATCAACCACAATTAAACCTAAATTTGAAAACGGTAAAAAACCAGATGAACGAGCTCCTAAAATTATTTGTGCTTTGGGTTTATTTTCTAGCACATTATTCCACACTTCTACGCGTTCATTCATCGAATATTTTGAGTGAAATACCGATATAAAGTTTCCAAAATAACGTTGTAAACGTGTAATTATCTGTGTTGTTAAGGCTATTTCTGGTAATAAAAACAAGACTTGTTTTCCTTCAGCAATAACTTCTTTTATCAATTTTACATAAATCTCTGTTTTCCCAGAACCTGTAACTCCATGTAATAAAGTTACATTTTGAGTTTCGAAAGAAGTTTTAATTTCAGTAAATGATTGCTGCTGAAACTCATTTAATTCTTTTATTTGATTCGTTTCTCCTTGAAAATTAATTCTATCTGTTTGAATTTGATAAAACTCAAAAATCCCTTTTTCAACCAAAGCTTTTATAACTGCCGATGAAGCTCCTGATTTGTCTTCTAACTCTTTTGTTTTTATTGGCTTTTTAGAAGCTGCTAATTGAAAATACGCAAGTACTGCTTCTCGTTGTTTTTTAGCTCTCGAAAGTTCTTCTAATAGTCCTTGAAGTGCTTCATTAGATTCGTAAGTAGCATTCAAACGAACATATTTAACCAGTTTCGGTTTATATGTTTCGTAAATTTCCTCTTTAATAAAAGCGGCTTCTTTATGAATTAATCCATCAATGATAGGTAAAACAGTTTTCTTCCC
>CBDTZS010000172.1:0-6962 GCA_965364955.1 uncultured Tenacibaculum sp.
AACTTGTTATATTTGCTTGGGCTGCTGTTCCTAATGTTCCATTTAAAGTTGTTGCAGTAATATTTGTAGCACCAGTTATATCATTTGTTCCCATTGCTATATTTCCACCCATAGTTAATGATCCTAATGTTCCCAAACTTGTTATATTTGCTTGGGCTGCTGTTCCTAATGTTCCATTTAAAGTTGTTGCTGTGATTGTTCCAGCTAAATCTATATTATTAGAATTCATATTTAGAGTTTGTGCTTGCGCCCCTAAACTTGTTAATGAACTTCCTACAACTAAACTTCCTAATGCTGTTGAATTTATAACATCTACATCGTTTATTTGGTATGCTCCTCCTGTTGTTAAATTAAAATCCCCATCACTTTTAACTTGTCCTCTTACTAATGATGTTGTAGTAAATGTTATAGTTTCTGCTACTGCTTCTGTCGTAATAGAAGTTGTAGCATCAGCATCTTCTATACTACTTGTAGAACCACCACCTGAAATATCTGTTCCATTCCAAGTAAGAGCTCCTCCTACATTGTATAATTTATCAGTTGTTATTGAAGGTGCTGATGTTTGCCCCATATGGAAAACATCAGTTATTTCTAATTGTTCATCAGGAGTTAATGTTCCTATTCCTACTCTATTATTTACTGAATCAACAAATAATGTATTAGTATCAATCGTTAAACTCCCGCTTACTATCAAAGTTTGAAAATTGTTTCTACTATATCCGATAGTAGATGAATCTGTGTGATTAAGCATTTTATTTATATATTAAATATATATTAAAATGATATTGTTTATAATAATCTATAAATTCTCATCCATATATCAGAATCAGTTGCATTAATTGATGCGATACCAAATCCTACAATTCTTGTATTAATATCTGCTGCGTCCGCAAGACCACCGGCAATTTGTAAATTTGACATTGACGACCCTGAAAGTGTCCTTACACTCACATTTCCAGTATATCCAGATTTAGTTTCTTCAATTCCTTTTAATGTTAATGTGAATTCTCCGTGAAAATAAAGAGATGCTGCCGTTGAACCAGTCCAAGAAGCAAATACGGAATATCCATCAGAATTACTATTCCATATATTACTTACAGCATCTACTCTATAATAATGCCCAGTTGAAATAGATATTTCCCCATCTATATCGTGGAATCTTAATCTCATTTGTGGATTTCCGCTACTACCTGTAAAAGTTCCTCTGAAAATTATTCTATAAAAGGCAAAATCGTCAGTTGAACCAAAATCTAAATCCATTAAATCAGTAGTATAATCAGTCCCTAATGCGAGATATTCTTGTTCATCTAATAATACATATCCTAATGCTCCGATTGATTGACATACTGACCCAGTTATTTCATTACTTCCCATTACTAAATCTTCTGCTTGTGTTCCTAAACTTGTAAGAGATGAATTTACAACAGCAGTCCCAATTGTTGTAGCATTTAATACTGAAACATTATTTATTTGATAATCATTTCCTGTTGATACATCTACTCCATCTGTTGATATTTCAGCAGATACTGTTAATCCTGACAATGTCCCCACACTTGTTATATTAGTTTGGGCTGCTGTTCCTAATGTTCCATTTAAAGTTGTTGCAGTTAAAGTCGTAATATTTGAAATCTGATTAGAACCCATATTTAATGTCTCTGCTTGTGTTCCTAATGTAGTTAATGATGATAATGTTATACCACTTCCTAATGTTGTTGCATTTAATACTGAAATGGAATTAAATAAATAATCTCCTCCTGTATTTATGTCTAAATTTCCTATATTTGTTATATCATTTGTATTCATATCCAAATTTCCCGAAAAACTAATAGAACCTGCTGTTAAAGTTCCTAAAACATCTAAATTTCCCGAAGTATCTAAATTTAGTAATTCTGTACCATTAAATGTTATTACAAATTCTTCTGGACTATTTGAATTTGTAGTTATTATAAAATCTTCTATTTTTAGATCTTGTTGAACGATTAAATCATAAAAATAATTGGTTGAGTATCCGATGACAGATGCATGGCTACTATTATTCATTATTATATATATTAATTATATATTAAAATGAGATTATTTATAATTTTTTTGATGCTTGATTTAATAACATTTCTACTTCTTCTGTGGGAAGTCTATTTATTCTTGTCTTATTTGTAGCAAAAAAATCTTTCATACTATGACTTTCTCCTAATTCAATTAATAATGTTCTATATTCACTTTCTGGGTATTCATCACCTGAACTCTCTTCTTCTTCTGAGTCAGTTATAACTAAATCTTCTTTTTCAGTTGTTTTAGGTGTAAATTTAACCTTTTTAACTACTTTTTTTACTTTTTTTAAGATTGGTTTTGGAGTTGGGATTTGTTCTACTTCTACTTCTCCCTCTTGTTCTTTTAGATAATTACTATAAAAATTTCCTCTTTTTCTTTTACTTGTTCTAAACATCTTTATATAAAAACATTTATAATTTTAATTGATAATTTTATTCAATTCTCTAATATACCCTTTTCTTCTTCCATATAATTTTTTGTTAGAACACATCTGAATTCGTTTCTTAAAGAAATTAATTTTCAATATATCAGTCGTAGTATCATTTATAACTAAATCCTTTAAATCATCATTGTCAAATTTATCTCTACATACTCCACAAAATCCATAAAAATTGATATGTTCCGCCTTTTTCATATACGCCTCACACTCTTTACATCTATATCTTCGTCTTTTTCTCTTTACCTTCTTTGGTGGTAATGTAATTTCTGGTAGCTTCTCTTCTACTTCTTCTACTTCTAATAATGGTTGGGTTAATTCTGTCATTGTCATTTTGTATATTCTATTATATCAAATAAAATACCTTTTTTTATAGTCATTATCTTCAATATCTATCTATTCCTGCTAATTCTTCAATTATTTCAATACGCTCACTTAGTAAGTTCATTTCAATATGAAGACTTAATATTAATTCATCCTTTATTTTCTTTTTAGGAGTTTTCAAATCATTCAAATCTATTAATTGTCTATCCAGATTATCTATTCTTATCTCCAATTCTGTTGTTATCTCATTTACTCTTTCCTCAAAAGTCATATATTATATACTATAATTTTGTTCATTTTTCTATATGATTGTCTATGATTCGCTGTATTTTCTTGAACTCCTCATTGAAAAATATTTTTTTTGTATCTAATTCCTCAAAGTCTCCCGTTAGTTTTTCTAAAACTTCTTGACTCACTTTATTTAGCAAATTTTTCTTATATTCAAACTTTCCAAGTCGTAAAGCTTTTTTCAATCCACTAAGTCTGATATCAAATTCGGTATCTTTGATTGCTTCTGTTTGTGTCTTAAAAGATTTAATTTTAGTAAAGTCTTCATTTATAAATACTAATATTTTTCCACTTCTTTCTGTAAAATATTTCTTTATAAAATCTTTTATTTTCTTTACATAATTATCTTTTTTTCTCAGAGATTCAAATAATATAGTATTTTTTATAGGGACAGAAAAAGAAAAATTCGCTGATACATTTACTAATACTATAAACCCTTTCTCCATATCACGATGTATCAAAAATCCTCCTCTTCTAAATGACCATTTCCCATTTAATCCCTTTATTATATATCTATACCACCTTCTATTACCATATCTTACACTCTCAATATCCTTTACAATACGATAATTACTCAACAAATCCAATATATCTATTTTACTTAACTTTTTTGTCGTTTTTTTTTTATTTAGAATCTCTTTATTTACTTCATTATTCACTAATTGAAAGTTTCCTCCTTCTACTTCTTCATACTCTAATCTTACATAATTTTTCTTAATTTCTTCTACTATCTCTTTTTCCTCTTCTACTTCGTCTTTTATATTCGTTATTTGTGGTATCGGATTAGTCATTACTTATATTATATATTATGTAAATATACAAAATAAATATAAAAAAAAGTTATTTGTTATTTAAAGTGATTATTGAAGATTTTTCTATCTTCTAAATAATTTTGATTATTGAGGTCTTCCAACACGAGAACTTCTCCCGAAATGTGGATGTTCTCGTGTTTGTTCAATACTTTTGGAACGACTTTGTATTTTATGTTGAGGGTGATGTTTGGTAATTTGTTCTATATGAACTACTCTAACGTTATGAGGTCGTGCTTGTGGATGAAATCCGTTAAAAATTTGTTGTTTTTCTGCTTGATGACCTCCTAATTTAACACCTTGACTTACAGAGCCTGATGTTGGTATTAGATTAGCACCAAATATTCTACCTCTTTCACTTTTTTTTATGCCTTTTGCTTGTTTTTTAACTGCTTTACCACCCTTTTTTGCTACTTTAACACCCTTTTTTGCTACTTTAACACCCTTTTTTATAGCCTTTTTTTCTATCTTTCTTAGTGCCTTTGGTTGAGCCTTTGCTACTTTCTTTCCTACTTTCTTTCCCTTTTTAACAGCCTTTTTTGCAGCCTTTTTTGCTTGTTTCTTTGCTTTCTTAAAAATACCCATTTTTATATATATGAATTATTATGAATATATTTCCGTATTTTATACACAATTTATAGATTACTTCTATTATATATAATGTCAGTGATTTCTATATAAGGATAGTGGTATAAATATATAAAATGGAAAAGTTAAATAGATATTTAGATGAATTATTCCCAAAACCTGAAAAAAAAGAAGAAGAAAAAGAATTTTATTACGAGTTTGAAGAGACAAATTATTTTGATACTGCTAATCCAAGACAATATGTAGATATATCTACTTCTTATAATGTTTATCTTACTTTTATACCATATCGTTCAAAATATAAACATATATGGAAAATACATAATAGATCAAATGGTAATATATTATCCAAAGAGTATTATAAAAAACATAAAGTAAAAATATCAGTTAAGAAAAAAATACATTATCAAAAAAATAAAACAAAAATTAAAAATAGTAATCTAAATTATTATTATAAAACAAGAAGAGAATTCGCAATGAAAAAAATAACTTGTGAATGTGGTAGGACTGTATCAAATTCAAGTTATCTTACACATCTTAAAAGTAATATTCATAAAAGAAACTTATAATTAAACTCATTTTAATATATTATTAATATATAATAATGAGCATATTTGGAGACTTAAACGAAAAACAACAGAGAAAATTGAAAAAACATCGTCAAAGTGAAATAAAAAAGGGAACTTTTAGGACTAACGGACAATTAAATCGTCATATCGCTAAAATGAAGAAATTTATGATTAGTTCAGGTATGAGTATTAAACAAGCCCATAATTCAGCTATGACAAGTTCAAATGGTCTTTTTACATTTAAAGTTGAAACAAAGAAAAAAAGAAAAAGAAAAACAGGAATATTTTAATAAATATTAATATATAATATAAAATGGTGGAAGAATTACGAGCTATTCTAAATACTGAATATGATAAACTTTTTGAACCAGTTGAAGAAGAAGATTTATTTATTTTTGATGACGAAAAGATTAAGAAAAAAAGAAAAAAAGAAAAACCCAGAAAACTTACTAATAAAGAACTTAAAATACAAGCCATTATAGATGACACAGAAGATTATATGGAAGCCCCCAATCCAGTCCTTATGAAAACACCCTTTTCACTCCTTTTAATCGCAAATAAAGGAGCAGGAAAAACTACTACTTTATGTAATATAATGAGGTATTATCGCGGTCATTTTGACGAAATACATTTATTCTCCCCCACTGTTCATTTAGATAATAAATGGGCTTGTATGATAGATGAATTTGAGTTAGATGACGAACATATACACGAGAGTTATGAGGAAAAATATGTTAAGAAATTAGTAAAAAGTATTGAGAAATTTAATATAAATAAACGAGGAGGAGATAAAGTAAAAATTCTAATGATTTTTGATGATATTGTTATGGACTTACCAAAAAATAACAGAAGAACTATTTTCAATAAGTTAAGTATGAATCATAGACATTATTTTATTAGTACAATGGTAATTTCTCAGTCATTCAAGGCATTAGATACAAAAGTCAGGAGTAATGCTACTGCATTCGCCTTATATAGAACTGAAAATATAGAAGAGAAATTGAAAATTGTAAAAGAATTGGCTGGAAGTGTGGGGAGAAAAAAATTTACTGAAATTTATAATATGGCAACTGGTAAGAAATTCGGATTCTTATTCATAAACTATGATAACCTATTTAATGAGAATTATATGATGGAAAATTTTGATAGACCTTTGGCTTCTAAAACGGAATTCGCTGATAGTAGTAATAGTAGTGATAATGAGGCGATAGGATTTGATGATTTAGAGAAAAATAAAGTAGATGAAGAGGAAGATGCTATTTTTGGTAAAAATGGAAAATAAATTAGTATTATTATAATATAGTATGGGAATTTTTGGATTAAGTAGAAAAGAACGAAAATTGAATAAAGAACGAAGGGTAAAAAATTTTGACCGTTCAAAAGATAGAAAAAGAAATAAAAAGGCTGCAAAAGCTGTTAAAAAAGCATTTGGTTTTGGTAAGAAAAAACGGAAAAAAGATAAAAAAAGACGAAAAAAAGTAGATAAAAAAATTAATAAAGGAATATGTGCCCTTATCAGCAAATTTGGGATAAAAGATAAAAAATGTAGAGGAAAAAAATAAATAATTTAATATATACTGTTATACACAGAATGCCGATAAGAATTGGACGTGGTCTTAAAGCTTTGTTGAAGAAAATAAGAAAACGTAAAAAGAAAAAAGTAAAAAAAGTAGCAAAAAAACCTAAAAGGAAAGTATTAACAGGTAGGCAAAGAAAACAGCGGGCAGCACAAGAGGCAAAAGCACGGGCAAAACAAGCAAAAGCTGACCATAAAAGAGTAGTAGGAAATAAAAAGAAAAAGAGAAAGGCAAGAAAAGCAAGAAACAATAAATAAATAATTTAATATTATATGTTATATAGAAAATGGGTAAAAATATTTTTAAGAAAGCAAAGAAAAAA
>CBDTZS010000173.1:0-6953 GCA_965364955.1 uncultured Tenacibaculum sp.
CCTTGGGCAAAAGACCCAAGAACAGGTAAAATTTCATTTAAAAACCAACAAGTAGAAATCGACGAAAGTTTATTAAAACATATTGCTAAAGAAACGGATGGTAAATATTTTAGAGCTACAGATAACTCTAAACTAAAAGCCATTTATGATGAAATTGATAAGTTAGAGAAAACAAAAATAGAAGAATTCAAATACTACAATTATACCGAAAAATACCGATTACTGGTGTTTTTAGCAGGTATCTTTTTAATGCTAGAATTCTTATTAAAGAACACACTATTTAAAAGTTTTATATAAACATGTTATATAGATTAGAAGAACCGATATATTTTTATTTATTTGCAATTATTCCAATAATAATTGTTGGTTTTTTGTTAGTTTTATGGTGGAAAAAACGAACACAGAAAAAATTTGCAAGTCCAGAATTATTAGCGAGAATCGCTCCGAATTCATCAACTTTTAAATCGGTTTTAAAATTGATTTTCTTCTTAATAGGAATCTCCTTTTTAATTGTTTCATTGGTGAATCCTAAAATGGGAACCAAACTAAAAACTGTAAAAAGAGAAGGTGTTGATGTTGTTTTTGCATTAGATGTTTCTAAAAGTATGTTAGCAGAAGATATTGCGCCAAATAGATTAGAGAAGTCAAAACAGATTATTTCTAAGATTATTGATAAGCTAGGAAGCGACAGGGTTGGAATCATTATTTACGCAGGAAACGCATATCCTTTATTACCAATTACAACTGACCACGCAGCTGCTAAAATGTTTTTACAAAATGCGAATCCAGATATGGTTTCAAGCCAAGGAACTGCGATTAACGAAGCGTTAACTTTAGCTAAAACCTATTATAACAACGACGAGCAAACCAATCGTTTTTTAATTATAATTTCCGATGGTGAAGATCATCAAGAAGAAACAAAACAAATAGCCCAAAATATAGCTAACGAAGGTGTAAAGGTATATACTATTGGTGTAGGTACAGAAAAAGGAGGTACTATTCCTATAAAACTGAATGGTGCTCTTATCGGTTATAAAAAAGATAGAAAAGGTGAAACGGTAATTACCAAAAGAAAGCCTGATGTTTTACGAGACATTGCCGAGGCTTCTGACGGAAAATATATTGATGGTAATAAAACTGATAATCCAGTAGATATCATTGAAAAAATTATTACCAATGCACAAAAAAGTGAATTTGAAACAAAGCAATTCTCTGATTATAAAGACCAGTTTCAATGGTTTTTAGGAATCGGATTACTTTTTTTAATTATTGACTTATTTTTCTTCGAAAGAAAGACAAAATGGGTTAAGAAAGTAGACTTGTTTAACGAAGAGTCAAAAAGATAAATGAAGATGAAAGGTTTACACTATATTTTATTTCTAGTACTGTTATTTTCAGCAGTAATGAGTAGTAATGCGCAACAAGATACGTTAAAACTACAGCGTGAAGCAAGAGTTTTATTGCGTGAAGGAAATAAATTATATAACAAACAAAAATTTGGTGATGCAGCAATTTCTTACCGTAAAGCATTAGGTAAAAACAGTCTATATGATAAGGCCAGTTACAATTTCGGTAACACATTATATCAAGAAAAAAAATACAAAGAAGCCGTTGCTCAATTTGAAGTAACAGCAAAAACAGCAAAAGATAAATTTGCGAAGGCAGAAGCATACCATAATATTGGAAATTCTCAAATGGAGCAAAAACAATATCAACAAGCTGTAGATGCTTATAAAAATGCCTTAAGAAAGAATCCTAATGATGATGAAACTCGTTATAACTTAGCTGTTGCTCAAAAGGATTTAAAAAAACAGCAAGAGAAAGAAAAAAAGGATAAGAATAAAGATAAAAAAGACAAGGATAAGAAAGATAAAAAGGACAAGAACGACAAAGACAAGAAAAAAGATAAGGATAAAGACAAAAAGGGAGACGATAAAGATAAAAAAGATCCGAAAGATCAAGGCAAGCCTAATAAAAATGACAAGAAAGATAAAAAACAAAAGCCTCAACCTCAACAAGGAAAAATGTCTCCAGAGCAAATGAAGCAATTGTTAGAGAGCTTAAACAACGAAGAGAAGAAGACTCAAAAGAAAATGAATGTTAAAAAATCGAAAGGAAGAAAAGTAAAACAAGAAAAAGATTGGTAAATTCCCAACTTTTAAAATCTTAATTATTTTTACGCTTTTGAAAATGAATATGAAGTTGAAATTATACATATCGTTATTAATTTGTTTTATAACATTTAGTATTAATGCGCAAGAATCTGCATTAAAAGCTACTGTTAGCAAAAATAAACTGGGCGTAAACCAACGTTTGCGTGTCGAATTTTCGACGAATAAACAAGGCGCTGATAATTTTAAAGCTCCTAGCTTTACTAATTTTAAAGTAATTAGTGGTCCAAGTCAGTCAGTCAGTCAATCGTGGATAAACGGAAAAGTTTCTTTTTCTAAATCTTACACGTACATTATTCAACCAAAACGCAAAGGTGAATACAATATAGCCTCTGCTACTATAGAAATTGGCGGAAAAAAAATTGCGTCTAATACTGTAAAAATTATTGTTTTAAGCGCTGTAGATATTCCTAAGGACCCTAACGACCCTAATTATATTGCACAACAAAATATACATTTAGTTGCTGAACTTTCAAAATCACAACCTTATGTTGGCGAAGGTATTTATGTTGAATATCGTTTATATTTTAGTGATAACGTAGGTATTTACGATAACGCTATTACCGAAGCACCGCAATACAACGGTTTTTGGAATCAAGAAATTAAAAGAAACGGAACACCTGTAAAAACAGGAATGTATAATGGTGAACGTTACCGTTACGCTATATTACATAAAGCTTTGTTGATTCCAACAAAAAATGGGAAGCTAGCGATAGACCCCATGAAAATGGATATTATTGTTGCAGTTCCTACTGGGCGTGCAGATTTTTTTGGGAACGTAATAACAAAACAAGTTCGTAAAGAGTTTTCTTCTGCTAAGAAAATAGTTAATGCGAAAGCCTTACCGCTTAAAAATAAACCTGAAGACTTTACTGGCGCTGTTGGTAAATTTTCTTTTGATGTTTCTTTAAGTAAACACACTTTAAAGGCAAATGAATCTTCTCAAATAAAAGTAGCTGTTAAAGGAAAAGGGAACTTAAAATTATTTGAGCTACCTAAAATAGAAACACCAAAAGAGTTAGAAGTATATCAACCAGAAAGGAAAGAAAATGTTAGCGTTACTTCAAGTGGATTGAGAGGTTCGGTTACCGATACTTACACTGTTGTTCCTGAGTTCAAAGGGAAATATAAAATTCCTAAAACTACTTTTTCATACTTTAACCCGAAAGAAAAAGTATATCAGACTATTACTACAGGTGATTTGTATGTTGATGTTTTAGAAGGAAAGGAATTACCTGCAAATTCAGGCGATAGAGCAATAACGAAACAAGATGTAAAAATTACTGGAGATAATTTCAAATATATTCAAAAATCAAGTAGTTTTAAATCTATATCAACATCAGATTTTTTTAAATCTTCTTTGTTTTATCTTTTATTACTCTTACCCATTATTGCTATTCCAGTAGTAATTCTTATCAATAAGAAAAAAGAGGAACGCGATGGAGATGTTCTGGGCAACAAACAACGAAAAGCTGATAGATTAGCTAAAAAATATTTATCCGAATCACAAAAACAGTTAGGCAACAAAGAAGCATTCTACGAAGCATTAGAAAGAGCTTTACATAATTATTTAAAAGCCAAATTAGGTATAGAAACATCAGATATTAGTCGTGATAAAATCACCGATTTATTAAAAATAAAACAAGTAAGTAACGAAACTATTAAAGACTTTATTGACGTTTTTAACGATTGTGATTTCGCAAGGTATACACCTATTACCAAAGTACAAATGAAGGAAGAGTACGAAAAAGCAAAACAAGTATTAACACAATTAGATAAGCAATTATAATGAAACAGATTATTGTACTATTATTGTTTTTCACATCAAGCATTGTGTTGGCACAAACTGCTAATGACTTGTTTATTGAGGCTAATACTTTATACAAAAATGGTAACTATTCAGAAGCAATTAAGTTATATGAAGAGATAGAAGCCTCTGAAAACATTTCTTCAGAATTATATTTTAATTTAGGAAACTCATATTCTAAATTAAATAAAGTTGCTCCTTCAATTTATAATTACGAAAAAGCGATTCAACTAAATCCTTTAAATCAAGATGCTTTAAATAATTTAATTATAGCGAAACGTTTAACTTTAGATAGGATTGAAGAGTTACCCAAATCTATTTTTCAAAAAATAAATAAAAATTTATTTCAAAAATTCACCTATGATACTTGGGCTATTATTACTATAATACTGTCCGTTTTAGCATCCCTTTTATTTTTATTATACTATTTCTCTTACACACCGAGTAAGAAAAGATTATTTTTTATAACCAGTACTTTATCATTTTTATTATTGATTGTTGGTTTAGTAATTACCTATTCACAATACAATCAATCAAAAAACACTATTGAAGCTATTATCTTTTCTGAAGAAGCTGAAGTGAAAAATGCTCCAACAAATGATTCTAATGAAATATTTATATTGCATGAAGGAACAAAAGTAAAAGTATTAGATACTGTTGATGATTGGAAAAAAATTAAACTAGCTGATGGAAAAACAGGCTGGATGTTCTCTAAAAATTTAAAAGAATTCTAACATTTATATAATAGCTGCTTTCGTTATCCGGCATATGATTAAACTAATCAAACATAAATATTTAAAATACTTTCTTTTAGTGCTTTTGTCACTTAAAGGAGGTTTTTTTGTGGTTGAAAGTACAAGTTCTATAAACGATTCAGAAATTTGTTTTCCTTTAGACGCTGATGATTTTGAGAATGAAGCTGAAGATCAGGAAGAGTTTGATGAAAGCGAGAAAATTAATCAGAATTTACACATTGCATATCACTTCGATCAAAGTAAAGATATAAATGATCATATTATAATCTTCAAAAAATATCGCGTTCAGTATATCGAATATACCACTCCGCCTCCTAAGTCTGTATAATTTCCTTGTCTTTTTTAAGTAATTCACTTAAAAAGTATTAAAACACATTTAACCAAATTTCTTATTTATTCATAAGAACTATCGTATATTTAAAAACATGAAAAAATTATTTAGTAATTTTAAAGGAGATTTATTTGGTGGTATAACCGCAGGTATTGTAGCACTTCCACTAGCTTTAGCATTCGGAGTTAGTTCTGGTTTAGGACCAAGTGCTGGTTTATACGGAGCAATTATTATCGCTTTTTTTGCTGCACTTTTCGGAGGTACTGATACTCAAATTTCTGGGCCAACCGCTCCGATGACAGCAGTAAGTATGATTATAATAGCAGGTATTATTGCTACTAATGATGGTGATGTAACAAAAGCTTTACCAGCTATTTTAACTGTATTTTTATTAGCAGGTTTATTCCAGGTGTTATTAGGTGTTCTAGGCTTAGGTAAATACATTCGTTATATTCCATACCCAGTAGTTTCTGGTTTTATGACTGCTATTGGTGTAATTATTTTGGTTACTCAAATTTTGCCTTCGGTAGGTTATTACGCCAAAGAAGATGCTCAGTTTGTCGAACAATTTAAACCACAAGCAGAAGAATTAATATTAGAAAATATATTAAAAGATGAAGCTGGTGAAGGTATTTTAGTTCTTGAAAATTTTAAAGAAACTATAAAAAGATCTGAAGCAACTACACAAGCAGATATATTAAAAGAAAGTAAGACCTTAGCTGGTAAAGAGGCTTCAGGTGTTTTAGGAACCTTTAAAGTATTACCAAGAGCTCTAAAAAACATTAATTGGTTAGAACTAATATTAGCATTAGGAACCATTTTTATTATTTACGGATTCAAACGCATCACAACAGCTGTACCAAGTACTTTGGTCGCTTTAGTGGTCATGACTCTTATTGCCATTGGTTTTGCATTACCATATCGTTCAATTGAAGAAATCCCTGGAGGATTTCCAATTCCGAATATGGAAATTTTCACCAATTTTAGCTTATCCAATATTACTCCTTATATTTTTAGCGCTTTAACATTGGCATTACTAGGAGCTATTGATTCGTTATTAACATCGGTAGTTGCTGATAATATGACGAAGACAAAACACAAACCAAATAAAGAATTAATTGGTCAAGGAATAGGAAATAGTATTGCAGCCATTTTTGGAGGAATTCCAGGTGCAGGAGCAACAATTCGTACCGTTGTAAATATTAATTCTGGTGGTAAAACCAAACTATCTGGTATGGTCGCTGGTATTATGCTATTAATTATATTATTAGGATTAGGACCAATTGCTTCTAAAATTCCTGCAGCAGTATTAGCAGGTATTTTAATTACCGTAGGTATTGGTGTAATGGATTATAAAGGATTAAAAGCAATTCCAAATTTACCTCGAGATGCTAAAATCGGACCTTTTAAAGTAAGTTCTGAAGTTATTATCATGTTGGTAGTATTAGTTTTATCTACTTTTTGGAACTTAGTATATGCTGTAGGAATTGGTTTAATAATTGCCTCTCTAATGTTTATGAAAAAAATTGGAGATTTAAGCGCAGAACGTTCTGATGTAAAATCGCTAAACGAAGAAGCTTGGGGTGATGAAAAAGATTTCCCTACCGAGTTATTAGAAGAAGTATTTATTAAACACATTAAAGGACCTTTGTTTTTTGGTTCTACAAGTGATTTTCAAGCGCTCGCAAAGCAAATTCCTTCTACTGCCTCTTACGTAATTATTCGTATGGGAAGAATGCAATATATAGATCAATCTGGTTTATACGCTTTGGAAGATGTATTAGTTGATTTAGAAAAAAATGGAATTACCGTTTTATTGGTTAATGTATTAAAACAGCCTCGTTATATGATGGAACGTATCGATATTATTCCTGATTTAATTTCAGAAG
>CBDTZS010000174.1:0-6942 GCA_965364955.1 uncultured Tenacibaculum sp.
TTAAATTCCTCCTTAGCTCAGTTGGTTAGAGCATCTGACTGTTAATCAGAGGGTCTTAGGTTCGAGTCCTAAAGGAGGAGCAACATAAACAAAGGCAACGTAGAAGCCGATAATTTCTACAACATACATATTTGTTCTATAAGAACATTCCTCCTTAGCTCAGTTGGTTAGAGCATCTGACTGTTAATCAGAGGGTCTTAGGTTCGAGTCCTAAAGGAGGAGCAAAAAAGGCTTACATTCGTGTAAGTCTTTTTTTATTTTTACATCATGCAATTTCCAAAAAAACTTACAAACAAACTACTTCAACGAAAAGAAAACCAATCTCTAAGAACACTTGGAAAAGAAACTGATTTAATAGATTTTTCCTCGAATGATTATTTAGGATTCGCAAAATCTGAGGTTGTTTTTAATAAAACGCATCAATTTTTAACAGAAAAAAGCAGTAAACAAAACGGAGCAACAGGTTCTAGACTTTTATCTGGAAATCATAACTTATATACTAAAGTTGAGAAAGAGCTATGTGAATTTCATGATTCTGAAGCGTCTTTAATTTTCAATTCTGGTTACGATGCAAATATTGGTTTCTTCTCTTCTCTTCCTCAACGAGGTGATATTATTTTATATGATGAATTTATTCATGCTTCTATTCGTGATGGTATTCAATTATCAAATGCCAAAGCTTTTAAATTTAAACATAACGATATAAAAGATTTAGAAGAAAAAATTCTTAAACAAGCTCAAAATAACAATTCAGAGATTTACGTAATTACCGAAGCTGTTTTTTCTATGGATGGGGATTCTCCTGACCTAGCAACAATATCTAAAATAAGCAGAAAGCACAATGCTTATTTAATCGTCGATGAAGCACATGCTGTTGGTGTATTTAATAAAGGGTTAGTTCAAGAGTTAAATTTAGAAGATGTCGTTTTTGCAAGAATTATGACTTTTGGAAAAGCACTTGGTTGTCACGGAGCTGCTATTTTAGGAAGTAACGAATTGAAACAATATTTAATCAATTTTTCTAGAAGCTTTATTTACACAACAGGATTATCACCTCACTCTTTAGCTACCATCAAATTTGCATATTCAGAGCTTACAGAAAGTAAATCAAAAGAGCTACTTCAAAAAAATATTTACTTTTTCAAACAAGAAATTAATAGACTACAACTTAATTTCATAGAAAGTAATTCTGCTATTCATAGCTGTGTAATTCCTGGCAATGAAAAAGTGAAATCAATAGCAACTAAGCTTAAAGAAAAAGGCTTTGACGTAAAACCTATTTTATCTCCCACCGTAATTAAAGAAGAAGAAAGATTACGTTTTTGTTTACATTCTTATAATTCTTTTAAAGAAATCACTAGTGTTTTAGAGAACCTTGCTACATTTGTTTAAAACAATACAATGCGCGATAATTACACGATTCTAACAGTTTTTGAATATTCTACTGAAGCTCACCTAATAAAATCTAGATTAGATTCAGATGAGATTAGAACCTTATTAATGGATGAAAAAACGATTGATTCAGATCCTTTAATAAGTCAAGCAATAGGCGGCGTAAAATTATTAGTACATAACGATGATTTAGAAAAGGCGCTAAGTATTTATAATGAAATTAGAGCCTATGAAAAAGACGAGAACGGAAATACTCTTCATTGTGAAAAATGTAGCTCTTCAAAAATTTTAGTTGCACCACCTCAACGTAAAAGTATTTTCTTTATGCTATTTCCTTTTTTTGAAAGCCGAAAATTAATTTGCAACGATTGTAAAACAATCTTTAAATGAAAAAATATTTTATCACAGGAATTTCTACTGAAGTAGGAAAAACTGTAGTTTCAGCTATCATAACCGAAGCCTTAGAAGCTGATTATTGGAAACCTATACAGGCAGGGGAATTAGAAAGCTCAGATTCACATAAAATCAAACAATTAATTTCTAATTCAAGAACAATAATTCATCCAAACTCATATGCATTAAACACGCCTATGAGTCCACATGCAGCCGCGGAAATTGATGAAATAACAATTGAAGTCTCTAAAATCACCGAACCCAAAACCAAAAATAATTTAGTTATTGAAGGTGCTGGTGGGGTATTCGTTCCGTTAAATAATTCTAATACTATTCTAGACCTTATAAAACCAGAATATAAAGTAATTGTAGTTTCTCGCCATTATTTAGGCAGTATTAATCACACGTTGTTAACGGTGGATTTGTTGAAAAATAAAGGGTTCGACGTTTCTATAATTTTCTCTGGAAATGAACATAAAACCACAGAACAGATTATTCAAACAATGACAAACGTTCCAATTATTGGACGAATTAATGAAGAACCTTATTTTGATAAAAATGTGGTTAAAGAATATGCTGAACTTTTTAAAGATAAACTATAACGTTATTCTGAACTCGTTTCAGTATCACATAATACGATGCAAGAAAGTTATATTAACCAAATAATGCTATGCTGAAATAAATTCAGCATGACGAAATTATGACATTACAAGAAAGAGATAAAAAACACCTTTGGCATCCGTTAAAACAACATCAAACGCACCCTGATAGCTTAGGTATTGTGAAAGCAAAAGGATGTATTTTAACTGATGAAAACGGCAATGAATATATCGATGCTATTTCGTCATGGTACACCTGTATGTTTGGGCATTGCAATGAATTTATTACAAGCCGTGTTTATAAACAAATGCAAACATTAGATCAGATAATGTTTAGTGATTTTACACACGAACCTGCCGTAAAATTATCTGAAGAGCTAATTAAAATTCTTCCTGAAAATCAAAATAGAATTTTCTTTAACGACAACGGTTCAACAGCTGTAGAAGCTGCAATTAAAATGGCATTGCAATACTATTTTAATAAAGGCGAAAAACGAAATACATTCATTGCTTTTGAGAACGGATTTCATGGAGATACTTTTGGAGCGATGGCTGTTTCTGGATTATCTGCTTATAACGGTCCGTTTGAAGATTTTTTAATGGATATCCTACGTATACCTGTGCCTAATGGCGTAAATAACGATGCTATTTTAACGCAGTTAACACAAATTGTTGCTGAAAATGATATTGCTGGTTTTATTTACGAACCTTTAGTACAAGGAGCTGCAGGAATGAAGATACATGAAGCTGCAGATTTAAACGAGATTTTAAAATTCTGTGAGAAGAATAATATTTTAACTATTGCTGATGAAGTGATGACCGGCTTTGGTAAAACAGGTAACCATTTTGCCTCAGATCAAGTTGCCACAAAACCTGATATCATTTGCTTGAGCAAAGCCTTAACTGGCGGATTAGTACCTATGGCAATCACCTCTTGTACAGAAGAAATTTATAGCACTTTTTTAAGCAATGATATTGCGAAAGGTTTTTTTCACTGTCATACTTATTCTGCAAATCCTATTGCATGTAGTGCTGCTTTAGCAAGTATAGAATTATTACAAACTCAAGAAATTCAAGAAAGTATTCAATTTATTACAGCTTCACATAAAACATTCGAAGAACGAATTAAAAAACATCATAAAGTAGCTAGTACACGATCTAAAGGAGTGATTTTAGCGATTGATTTAAACACAAACGCTAATCGTTATGGAACTTTGCGCGACCAATTACTTAAATATTTTATGGATGACGGCGTATTTTTACGTCCGTTAGGAAATACAATATATATTCAACCCCCTTATGTAATCACAAAAGAGCAACTAAATAAAGTGTATACAACTATTGAAAAGGTTTTAGATATCTTCTAAAACCTTTTCTTTATCTAGTAAGTTTATTTCTTCTTGCGTTTCTTTAATACGAACATATAAATCTTCATAAGCCCACTCTCCATTCGTTTTTATTCCGCTAACAATTAAAGTTCCTTTTCCATTCGGTCCTTTTATTGAAATAGAAAAATCGACATCTCCATCATCGTTATTTAATGATATATTTCCTGAAGGAATACCGTACATCTCTATAGGTTCTCCTAAAAGGAGAATTACTTCTTCATTCCTCGAAGCCTGGTCTATAGCATGTTCTATGGGAGTCGCATTTGTTATCATTTCAGAGACTCCAAAAACTGCTGCTCCGATTCCGAAAACAAATAATAAAATAATTCCAAGACAACCACATCCGCAGCCTCCTACAGGTATAACCCAACCCCAATTTCTACTAAACCAACTTTTTTGTTCTTGCTCACTCATTCGCTATCATTTTTTTTACAAGATAAATATTTATTTATTTCGTAATACTTGATTTTACCTTTATTTTTGTCAAAACTTTAATGTGTTGAAAGAACCTATTTCTATAACATCTTTTGCTTCTGTTTCTGCTTTAGGAAGTACTCCTGAACAAATTTGGGAGAACTATTTAACGACTAAACATTTTTTAACACTAAAAGAAAATATTTGGACAGGTCAATTAACCAACGAAGATAAATTAGCCATTAAAAAAATAAGAAATTCAGACAATAAGTATAAAAGCTTAGACGATTCTGTTTTATACACTATATATGTTGCTAGAAAAGCAATTGAAAAAACAACTTGGAAATCAGAAGACAACTTCGGAATTAACATTGGTTCGTCAAGAGGAGCAACTTCTTTGTTTGAAAAGTATCATAAAGAATTTTTAGAAACTGGAAAATCATCAACATTAAGTTCTCCAACAACTACTTTAGGTAATATTTCTTCTTGGATTGCCCATGATTTACAATCAAACGGACCCGAAATTTCTCATTCTATCACCTGTTCAACAGGCTTACATTCTTTGTTAAACGGAATTGCATGGTTGCAATCAGGTATGTCAGACAAATTTATGGTGGGCGCCAGTGAAGCTTCTTTAACTGATTTTACCATTGCGCAAATGCAAGCTTTAAAGGTATACTCGAAAGAAACGGATGAATATCCGTGTAAAGCTTTTGATTTAAATAAGAAAAGAAACACCATGGTATTGGGTGAAGCTGCTTCAGTTTTTTGTTTAGAAAAAGGAGAACAAGAAAACGCAATTGCTCATATTAAAGGTGTTGGTTATGCAACAGAAGTTTTAAAACACAATACGTCGGTTACTGCAAATGCAGAATGTTTTCAAAAATCGATGAAAATGGCTTTAGGTGATATTTCTCCTGATGAAGTTGATATTATTGTAATGCATGCACCAGGAACTATAAAAGGAGATTCATCAGAAATTAACGCTATACAAAAAGTTTTTTGTAACAAAACACCATTCTTAACTACTAATAAGTGGAAACTTGGTCATACTTTCGGTACCTCTGGTTTACTTAGTTTAGAATTAGCTGTACTAATGTTACAGCATCAAAAAGCGATAGAAGTTCCGTTTGCCAACAAGCAAAATCATCCTAAAAAAATCACCAAAATATTAGTAAATGCTGTTGGTTTTGGTGGTAATGCTGTTTCTGTTTTATTGACGAAATAATAGTGCTCATTTCAGTCAATTTTTATACTTTTAATAACTTATTAAAATAATTGCTTTATGATGGAATGGTTTTCAGGATTAACTTCTTTTCAAAAAATGTACTGGCTTGTTACAACTGCTTCAACCTTAGTATTTGTATTTGTTCTTATAACTGCTTTTATTGGCGCAGATGGAGATGATATTGGTGATGTAGATGCAGAGATAGATGCTGATACTGGCGCAGGTTTTTATTTTTTTACCTTTAAAAATATGGTAGCTTTTTTCGCTATTTTTGGATGGAGTGGAATTGCAAGTATGGACGCCGGAAATTCAAAAAGCACCACTATATTTATTTCTGTACTGTGTGGCTTGTTAATGATGACAGTTATGGCCGCATTATTTTATTATATTAGTAAACTAACCTCTAGCGGTACTTTAAAAATGAAAAATGCACTAAACGCAATTGGCGAAGTGTATTTAACTGTAGGGGCGAATAGATCAAGAATAGGGAAAGTACATGTTAAAGTACAAAATTCGCTAAGAGAATTGGAAGCATTAACAGATTACGATACAGATTTAACACAAGGAACTGTGATAAAAATAGTAGAAGTAACATCAAACGGATTATTAATTATTGAACCTCAAAAATAAAAATTGACTATGTTAAAATTAATGCTATTACAAATTGATGGGTTTGCAGGACCCATCGGAATCATTATTGCGATTCTATTTATTTTTATTTTATTCGTCACTTTAATTAAACGCTATAAAAGATGTCCTTCAGACAGAATTTTAGTTGTTTATGGTAAAGTTAGCGGTGGGGAATCTGCCAAATGTATTCATGGTGGTGCCGCCTTTATTTTTCCTGTAATTCAGGATTATCAATTTTTAGATTTAACACCAATATCTATTGAGGTTAATCTAGTAAATGCACTTTCTAAACAAAATATTCGTGTAAATGTTCCTTCAAGATTTACGATTGGTGTTTCTACAGAACCAGGAATTATGCAAAATGCTGCAGAGCGTTTATTAGGTTTAGGACAAAGTCAAATTCAAGAATTAGCACAAGAAATTATATTTGGTCAATTACGTTTAGTAGTTGCCTCTATGGATATTGAAGAAATAAATTCTGATAGAGATAAGTTTTTAACAAACATCTCTAAAAGTGTAGAATCAGAATTAAAGAAAGTAGGATTAAAGTTAATCAACGTAAATATTACAGATATTGTTGATGAGTCAGGATATATTGAAGCTTTAGGTAAAGAAGCAGCTGCGCATGCAATTAATGCAGCTCGTAAATCGGTTGCTGAAAAAACAAGAGATGGTTCTATTGGTGAAGCAAATGCAGTACAAGATGAAAGAACTCAAGTAGCTGCTGCAAACGCACAAGCTGTAGAGGGAGAAAACATTGCGAAAATTAATGTCGCAAATTCAGATTCTTTGCGTAGACAAAGAGAAGCAGAGGCAGAACGTGTAGCAATTGCATCAGAAAAAGTACAAACAGCAAAGGCATTAGAAGAATCGTATGCAGCAGAACAGATAGCAGAAA
>CBDTZS010000175.1:0-6905 GCA_965364955.1 uncultured Tenacibaculum sp.
TCATTTACAACCTTTACTCCCTCAGCAACGAATAATTTGTGCTTTTGCCTATACTTTTTTTGTTGTAAACTTGTTATAAGTTTTATATTGCTTTTAGATAAACTCATTATTTTTTTTTAAACACATTAAAACCACCAAAAAACAGTATTTTTGATATTTAAATACGAGGTGTAAAGTTAATGAAAAAACTTTCTTTCTTCTTTTTATTAGTAGTCTTATTCAGTTCGTGTAGTACGATAAAGTATGTTAAAGAAAATGAGTTCTTGCTTACTAAAAATACTGTATATATTGATAGTGTAAAAAATTCTAGCGAAAACATTACGGAACTACTTCTGCAACGCCCTAATGCAAAAGCCTTAGGCATGCCTCTATCACTATACTTTTATAATCTAGGGAACCCTGAAGCTCCAAAGACACCTAGTAAATGGGGCGAAAAACATTCGAAAACATATTCCTTTTTTAAGAAAAAATTTTCCGAGAAACAAAGTATATCTGTCGCTAAAACTTTTATTGGTTTTAATAATTGGTTTTTAAAAAGCGGACAAGCTCCTGTTGTTATTGATAATAAAAAAACGAGAAGAACTGTAGCTAACTTAAACGCCTATTTTCAAACTGAAGGTTATTTTCGTTCAAAAGTTTCATCAAAAAAAGATACAGTAGGTAATAAAAAAGGAACAGTATCATATAACGTGTTCAGAGGAGATCCTTCTTTTTTAGATTCAATTAGCTCTAAAATATCTTCTACTGTTCTCGATTCTTTATATAAAGAATCTAAAGAAAAGAGTTTTCTTAAATCTGGTGACCAATACAAAGATGGTAACTTTATTAAAGAAGCTAATCGCTTAGTCAAATTATTTAGGAATAAAGGAGTTTTTTATTTTAATGAAAATTATATTTCATTCGAAATTGACACTCTAAAAAACCACAAAAAAACAAAGGTAGAAATTAACATATCAGATAAGCTTATTCCTTTTAAAATTCAAAAAATAAAGAGAATCAATATATATACTGATTACACATATAGCAAAAGGGATTCAGCTCATAATGACATAATACGATATAAAGATTATAATTTTTATGCTCATAAAAAGCTAAAATATAATCCTAAATATTTATCGCAATCATTATTTATCAAACCTAACACCGTATATAATGATTCACTAAGAAACTTAACACGTACACATTTAAGAGGTTTAAAAAACTTCAAATCCACCTCTATACGTTATAACAAACTAAATGACAACGAATTAGAAGCTAATGTTTTTTTAACTCCCATTGAAAAATATACTTTAGGTTTAGACACGGAATTGTCTCGTTCTAATATTCGTAATTTTGATGTTTCTTTAAAATTTTCGTTAACAAACAGAAACACATTCAAAGGTGCTGAAATTTTAAAGCTATCAACTTTTGGTTCTTATTTTAACTCTAATAACGGCCCTGGTTGGGAAATTGGTACTGATGTTTCTTTAGAAATACCTCGATTTATGGCTCCTTTTGGCTTACATAGACTTGTTCCTAAAAGAATGTTTCCTAGAACAAAATTTTTCGTTGGTGGAGGTATTCAAAAAAACATAGGGCTTGACAAGCAAAATATTTCTATTGGCCTAGATTATAAATGGAAATTCAATAAGCAAAAATCTATTCAATTAGAATTGTTTAACACTCAATATATTCGAAATTTAAATGTCGATAATTATTTTAATGTTTATTCTTCAGAATATTCAAAATTACAAGATGTAGACAACGCTATATCTACACAAACATTACCACAAAATGAACCTAGTAACTCATCTAATATTTTACAATTTATGAGAAACGTTGTTCAAGATAATTCTTTTGCAAGTACAAACCCTTTAGAATATCAAAGCAACCTTAATATCTTTAATCGTTACAATATTATTACTTCTGACTTTTTAATTCCTGAAATAGCATATAGTTACACATATAACAATCAAGAAAGCACTAAAGATGCTAGCTTCTCTTTTCTAAAACTTAGAATTGCTAATTCTGGAAATATTATGGGGCTATTATCAAATCAAACAAACTCTATAAATCAGAAAACATTTTTTAAAATTCCTATTGCCCAATATTTCAAAACCGATATAGAATATAAAAAATATTGGAACTTAGGTAATAACACCGTCTTAGCACATAGAACTTTTTTAGGAGCAATTATTACTTACAATAAATCTAGCATTCCTTTTTCTCGTAGTTATTTTGCAGGTGGATCAAATGATATTAGAGCTTGGAGAACCTATGATTTAGGGCCAGGAACCCGTTTATCTGGTTTAGAGTATAATATTGGAAGCTTAAAGTTTTTAACAAGTTTTGAATACCGATTTGATGTAGTAGGGTCTTTAAAAGGAGCTTTATTTGTTGATGCAGGAAACATTTGGGACATTACAGATTCTCAATTCATAGATGATGGCGCTAAATTTAAAGATATAAAATCATTAACAAACATGGCGGTTGGTTCAGGTTTCGGACTTCGATATGACTTTAAATTTTTAATAGCTCGATTAGATTTAGGATTTAAAATGCATGAACCATATTTAAATAACAATAAATGGTTTAGAAATTTTAATTTCTCAAGTTCAGTATTAAATATAGGTATCAATTACCCGTTTTAAAACTCATTCCTCATTACTTACTCCTTATTATTTATTAATGCGTTTAAAATTTCTTATTTTTGACACGCTAAATACAACTAAAAAACAATTACAATGGCTCATACTATTAAAGCTGGTGTTGCTACCGGAAAAGAAGTTCAAGCAATATTTCAATTAGCAAAAGATAAAAACTTTGCTTTACCTGCTATAAACGTTGTAGGTTCTAATACTATAAATACAGTTTTAGAAACTGCAAAAGAATTAAACTCACCTGTTATTATTCAGTTTTCTAGCGGAGGAGCACAATTTAATGCTGGAAAAGGATTGTCTAACGAAAATCATAAAGCAGCTATTGCTGGCGCTGTTGCTGGTGCTAAACATGTTCATTTATTAGCAGAAGCTTATGGTATTCCTGTAATTTTACATACAGATCACGCTGCTAAAAAATTACTACCTTGGATTGATGGTTTGCTAGAAGCCAGTGAACAATTTTATAAAGAAACTGGAAAATCTCTTTACAGTTCTCATATGATTGATTTATCTGAAGAACCAATTGAAGAAAACATTGAAATTTGTAAAGAATATTTGGCTCGTATGAGTAAAATGGGAATGACCTTGGAAATTGAATTAGGGATCACTGGAGGAGAAGAAGATGGAGTTGATAATTCTGATGTTGATGTCTCTAAGTTATACACACAACCTGAAGAAGTTGCTTATGCATATGAAGAATTAATGAAAGTAAGTGACCAATTTACAATTGCTGCTGCTTTCGGTAATGTTCATGGTGTATACAAGCCCGGTAATGTAAAACTAACACCAAAAATATTAAAGAACTCTCAAGAATATATTTCTGAAAAATATAATGTTCCTCATAATACTATAGATTTTGTTTTCCACGGAGGGTCAGGATCTACCTTAGAAGAAATTAGGGAAGCTATTGGTTACGGAGTAATTAAAATGAATATTGATACTGATTTACAGTATGCTTTTACAGAAGGAGCTCGTGATTATATTTTAGATAAAAAAGATTATTTAGCAAGTCAAATTGGTAATCCAGACGGAGCAGACCAACCAAATAAAAAACATTACGACCCACGTAAATGGTTACGAGAAGGTGAATTAACTTTTAAAGCTCGTCTAAAAAAGGCTTTTGAAGATTTAAATAATGTAAACACTTTATAAGAATCGTAATTTCTTATAAAGAAGCACTTAGAGGATTCTAGGTGCTTTTTTATTGTTTATAAAAAGTAAAGTTCACAAAAATAATTTACATTTGTCGTCAGTTCATTCCTTAAAAAAGAATGAGTTATTCATAAACAAACAACAAAACACAAACTAAACTATGGCTTGGTTTAAACGTAAAGATAAGGGAATTCACACCCCTACAGAAGAAAAAAAAGACACTCCAAAAGGTCTTTGGTACAAAACTCCTAGTGGAAAAATAATTGATACAGATGAGCTAAAAAAGAACTTATATGTAAGTCCTGAAGATGGATATCATGTTCGTATTGGAAGTCATGAGTATTTTGAATTATTTTTTGACGATAATAAATTTGAAGAATTAAATTCAAAATTAACATCAAAAGATCCTTTAAAATTTGAAGACACCAAAAAATATACTGACCGTATAAAAGCAGCTCAAAAGAAAACAGGTTTAAAAGATGCTGTGCGTACTGCCGTAGGTAAATCTAACGGAAAAGATATCGTTATTGCTTCTATGGATTTTGCTTTTATCGGTGGTTCAATGGGAAGTGTTGTAGGAGAAAAAATAGCAAGAGCTATTGATTATTCTATTAAAAAGGAACTTCCCTTCTTAATGATTTCAAAATCTGGAGGAGCACGTATGATGGAAGCGTCATTATCATTAATGCAATTAGTAAAAACCTCTGCGAAGTTAGCTCAATTAGCAGATGCTAAAATTCCATACATATCACTATGTACCGATCCAACTACGGGAGGAACAACAGCTTCATTTGCAATGTTAGGTGATATTAATATTGCGGAACCAAATGCATTAATCGCATTTGCTGGGCCACGTGTTGTAAAAGACACAACAGGTAAAGAATTACCTGAAGGTTTCCAACGTTCAGAATTCGTATTAGAACACGGTTTTTTAGACGGAATTTATGAACGTAAAAACTTAAAAAAACAAATCAATTTATATATTGATTTAATACAAAATCAGCCTGTAAGGGCCTAAATTTAAGAGCCAGCTTTTGCTGGCTTTTTTGTTTCTTTTACGTCATAAAAAACACCCATTTCTATACATTTCAAATTAAAAAATATTTGTACATTTGCAACATCAATGAAAACATCATTGATGTACATAAAAATCATTTAAATAATATTGGAATGTATTTAACAAAAGAAGTAAAAGAAGGATTATTCGAAAAACACGGTAAAGGTAAAGCTGATACTGGTACTTCGGAAGGACAAATTGCATTGTTCACTTTTAGAATCAACCACTTAACAGAGCACTTGAAAAACAATCGTAAAGATTTTAACACTGAGCGTTCGTTAGTAAAGATGGTAGGTAAACGTAGAAGTTTATTAGATTACTTAAAGAAAACAGAAATCAACAGATATCGTGCGATTATCATAGAATTAGGAATTAGAAAATAATTTCTTCAAAAAAGAGGCTCTATAAACGTGCCTCTTTTTTATTTTACAAAAAGTTCATTTCTATCTAACTAATAGAAATTTATATAAAAAATCAAAAATAGTAACAGCATTTTTGAATTTCCATTGCAACAACAGACAGCAACACAACAACAAACGATTTAAAAATTTAGAATTAAAATTTATGATTCCAAAAGTATTTAGAGAGGTCATAGACCTTGGTGACGGAAGAGAGATTTCTATCGAAACCGGAAAATTAGCAAAACAAGCTCATGGTAGTGTTGTTGTGCAATCAGGAAAATGTATGATGTTGTGTACAGTGGTTTCCAATTACGAACAAAAAGATCTTGGTTTTTTACCATTAACGGTAGATTACAGAGAGAAATTTGCTGCTGCAGGTCGTTACCCTGGTGGTTTCTTTAAAAGAGAAGCGAGACCAAGTGATGGTGAAGTATTAACAATGCGTTTAGTAGACCGTGTTTTACGTCCGTTATTCCCAAAAGATTATACTGCAGAAACTCAAGTGATGATTCAGTTAATGTCTCATGACGAAAACGTTATGCCTGATGCAATGGCAGGTTTAGCAGCATCAGCAGCTATTCAATTATCAGATTTCCCATTTGAATGCGCAATCTCTGAAGCAAGAGTTGGTCGTATAAACGGAGAGTTTGTTATCAATCCAACTAGAGCACAATTAGCAGAATCTGACATCGATATGATGATTGGTGCTTCAGCTGATTCTGTAATGATGGTTGAAGGTGAAATGGATGAAATTTCTGAAGAAGAAATGGCCGACGCTATTAAGTTTGCACACGAAGCTATTAAAGTTCAATGTGCTGCTCAAATAAGATTAGCAGAAGCATTCGGAAAGAAAGAAGTTCGTGAATATGAAGGTGCAAGAGAAGATAAAGATTTAGAGAAAAGAGTTCATGACATGGCATACGATAAAGTATATGCTATCGCAGAAGCTGGATCAGCTAAACATGAAAGAACTGCTGCCTTTAAAGAAATTAAAGCAGATATTAAAGCTACTTTTTCTGAAGAAGAATTAGCAGATTATGGTGGTTTAGTTTCTGATTATTATCGTAAAGCTGAAAAAGCTGCGATTAGAGATTTAACATTAAATGTAGGTTTACGTTTAGATGGTCGTAAAACTGATGAAATTAGACCAATTTGGTCAGAAGTAGATTATTTACCATCAGTACATGGTTCTTCAATCTTTACTCGTGGAGAAACTCAAGCTTTAGCGACAGTTACTTTAGGAACTTCTAGAGATGCAAATAAAATAGACATGCCATCTTACGAAGGTGAAGAAAATTTCTATTTACATTATAACTTCCCTCCTTTTTGTACTGGTGAAGCTAGACCAATTCGTGGAACATCTCGTAGAGAAGTTGGACATGGTAATTTAGCGCAACGTGGTTTAAAAGGAATGATTCCTGAAAATTGTCCTTATACAGTAAGAGTAGTTTCTGAAGTTTTAGAATCTAACGGTTCTTCTTCTATGGCAACTGTTTGTGCTGGAACAATGGCGCTTATGGATGCTGGTGTACAAATGATAAGACCAGTTTCTGGTATTGCAATGGGATTAATTTCTGATGTTGAATCTGGAAAATTCGCTGTATTATCTGATATTTTAGGAGATGAAGATCACTTAGGTGATATGGATTTTAAAGT
>CBDTZS010000176.1:0-6821 GCA_965364955.1 uncultured Tenacibaculum sp.
CGCCATCTGAATTCAGTTCTCCGCCAGTATCACAGTTATCTGTCCAACTGCTTGCCAATACATTTGGCCACTCTTCGTTACAGGTTGCTAATTTATAGTTTGGTATTGCTACAACTATTGGATCTTCATTATCTGGTGTTACTGTAAAAACTTTTTCACATGTTTTCACTTGTTCACATTCATCTGAAACTTGATATTTTAAAGTTATTTCTCCTCCACAAGCAAGTGGCGCAGTTAAATTATTTTTATTTATCTCAACGTTATCAATAAAATACTTTTCAAGAACGGTTCCGTTTCCCCCAGAAAAAGAGAATCCGGATAACCATGAGTTAAAAGCTATGTTTATATCTTCTTGAGAAGAACATGAAGGAATTATTTCATTCTCTGGACAAGCTTGGTTTAAAGGAATTAAAGGCTCTCCGTTTACCTCAAACACTTCTTCCGCAGTACACCCCATTACTCCTGGAGCAAACTGTAACGTAGCAGCAACTTTATAAGCTGCAGCTTCTGTAACTTCTAATTCATTGGTTGTTTCTCCTATAATTTCAACTCCATCCTTATACCAGACATAAGTAAATGTATTTGCTACTGGTGAAGCTGTTGCTGTTAATGTTATACTTTCTTCAGTACAAGCAATATCTTCACCTGCTATTACTACCGTAACTTCTGGTGTATCTGCTAAACTAAATGGCCCTGCTAAATCTTTTAACTCTGCCGTAAAAGAATCAGAAGATCTTGTTTTTACAATTACACTTCCCAATGGACTGACACAATCTATACCAGCCGTACTACTTGAATCAAACCCTAAAGCAGTTGAATTAATAGCAATTTCAGCAAAAGTAGTTTCCCCATAATTTGCCACGATATTTCCGCCTTTATTTATAGTCCCCCATGGACCAGCTGGCACTGATCCACCATCATTTACTTGTGAGAATATTGCCTGTGAACCTGGTGGCAAATCACTTCTTAATTGTATTTCGGCGTATCCATAATTTCCTGCTCCATTACCTCCTGAATGTTGAACATATCCATTATTATCTTGTTTAAACTCAAATGGTCTAAACGGTAATCCATTATGGGTATCAAAATAAGAATCAGGAATACCTACTAACTCAACCCAAACATAAAGTTTAATAATAGCATTAGATCCTCCGTTCGCATAATTTACCGAAAGAATTATATCTCCATGTTTCTCTACAGAGCCATCTGGTTTAAATAAATAGGGTGTACGACCTCCTGTTGCAGATAAATCTACAACTGACTCTATTGTACCTCCTATTAAATTTACTTTTTCTCTAAAATATTCAAAGTCTAAATAACTATCTCCACTATCATTTCTTGTTGATGCACCTAAGAATGCCCATTGATTAGTACCTATAGTAGCTCCTTCTCTCCTTAAATGTCCAAACACATCTATAATATCATTTTTTTGTGGCACAGAAGCATCTGTAATAGTCCAAGTATCAGGGTTATCATTATTCTTATCTGATCCACCTGTAAACACATTTGAATCAGAATTGTTTCCTTGAGCATTTTGATCTCTTATATACACTCCATCTATCCATAACCTACCATCTACTAATGAATATATAGGAACACTCATTCTTATTTCTGCCGATGCATTATCGTCTACTAATAAATTAGCAGTAACCGCAGTTGGTGTTTCATCTATAACTCCTTTTCCGGAATTGCCAAGAAACCAATCGTCTGTAGCGAATGGAAAAACTCCTCCGTTTGGAAAAGAAACAAGCCCTGAATACACATCTGCATCTATCCCAAAATTAGCGAATACAGAAGATTCAGTGTTTATAGATTGAGCCCTAACTACATTCATTGAAAATAAAAAAAGCACGACAAGAAAACTTGTCATCCTTTTTAAATATTCTTTTTTATTTTGAATGATGCAGTCTTTTAACGTAGTTATCTGTTTTTTTAAAAAAACAACTTTTTTGTTATTAAGCAACATATTGTAATGTTTTACATAGTATTATTCTTTGACTTTTTAAAAAAAAAGAGGGTAACCATCCAGACTAACGACATTGGTTAGCAGTAAAATATCTAAACGAGAGGTAAAGTAATAAAGAGGTAAATCGTATGTGAGGAGTAAATATTGAGGAGTAAATATTGAGGGACGTAACCAATAACTAGCCACTGTAAAGCTAACTAATTAACTTATAATTAACAAATTACTTTGAATTCAAAAACAAGAAAAGGTGGTTTTCCTATAAAATAATAATAGGTTATTTTTCATTATTTTCTAACTAATTTTGAGTTCTCAATTTACTGTTTTCTTTAATATCTAACCAAAATAAGTTGATATCTCCAGCATGATAGTTTTTAAGAAATGACATAAAGAAGCGTAGTGAAAATTTGGGGTTTGTTGACCAAACTAAACCATTGGTGATTTCAATTTTTAATGCTTTAGAATACATGTTTCCGTTGCTGTATAAAAACCCTTTGTGCTGATCTAATTCAGTTGACCTTGAAGTATTCCAAGTTATAGGATTTGTAGTAACAGATTGTTCATACCAATTTTTATTCTCAGGGAAATTCCCCTTTTTAAAAGTATTCCATGAAACAAAGCCGCCAACTTGTAATGGAAACTTCATTGGTTTTATACTTTTAAACTCATTCTTTCTTACTCGTACTCCAGGAATATACGCTGCTATCAGTTTTTTTTTGCAATAATTTTTCATCAAAAAAATCTTTTAATAACCGAATTGCATGGGTTGAACCCTGACTGTGGCCTACAATAATAATTGGTCGATTATTATTGTATTTTTTTAAATATACTTCAAAAGCATTTTTCACATCTTGATACGCTAGGTTTAACGCTTTCTTCCCTCCTACTTTATGATTCTGTTTAGAAGATCGATAATGTGCTAGTCTATATATTGGCACATACATTTTCCCCACTGTAGCGAAAGCTGAGGCTTGATATAAAACAGCCTTATTAAGTATTTTATAGAAACATTCCAACAGCTATCTCTTTTACTTGTGCTTAATGTCGGATACACATAAAAAATATCTGATTTTAAAGTATCAACTTCCGAGGACGCATATTTCTTAAAGTCTTTAGAATATTTAGATGACAAAACCGCCCATGAACTCTCTAATTCATAATTTGGTTTTTCTGGTATGTTTTTCGAACTAAAAATTTGTGAATCATATGTTGACTTACAACTACTAAAAAACCGTAAACAAAAGTATTGTTACCATAATTTTCACATAACTAATTTCCTATATTTCTTCGTAAACTCGCACCAATTCTTTAGCTTCTTTCTTAGCACTCCAATTTTTAATAATTTCTTCCCTTGCTTCATTCTCAAGTTTTGGAAGTTCTTTTTTAATTAATCTTTCAACCAATTCTTTTAACTCTTTTGTATTTCCTGCTTCAAATAAGTATCCTGATTTCTCGTGAGAAATCAACTCAGAATGAACTCCAACACTTTTTGTTGCAATTACGGTATTGCCACAAGACATTGCCTCGGCACACACTAAAGAAAAACCTTCTGTAAATGATGGGATTATTGAAATTTCTGATGCTTGATAATAAGAAACTATATCTGACGTTTCATCAATGAAATAAACTTGGTTCTCAACGTTACTTTCCGCTACAACTTCTTTTAATTCTTCTAAAAATTGAGGTTTATCAACTTTACCAACAATAACTACCGCCCAATCGTTAAATTGTTTTAATTCGGTAGTTAATGCTTTTAATAAAACCTTTTGTCCTTTCGCTTTTCTAACCCTGCCTGCACAAAGGATTATATTTTGTTGTGAGATATTTTTTAAATGAGTTTTTTTATTTGGAATAAACACATCGGTATTAACTCCGTGAGAAACTTTTATATTTTTCATCCCAAGTTTTTCATGCATCGATTTGGTTAATGTAATAATCTCATCTGATTTATTCAATAAAAACCTAGTTAATCCAGACGGATCAGTTTCTGCATGTCTAGTTGAAACCAACTTAAACTTTGCCCCTAAAAAACGATACCATAATATTTTTAAAATTTCATTATTCCGATGACAGTGAACGATTACCTTTTTATGAGAAAACAACAATTTTTTTAATTTTGAAGTTGTTATTTTTTCTCCTTCAATACCGTAACCATAAAGATATGTACTACATAATTGCTTTAAATCTGGAATTACATTTTCAATACTTCTTGTAACTCCAGTTCTTCTTTTATGAAAATGCGTATGTATAACTATCAGGTCAGGGTTCATTTAAGAAAATTTTCTTTCAATAATTTCAAATAACCTATTTTCATACTCTTCTTTATCAGACCAGTTATAATCAGGTTTTATCATTTTATTAATAAACCTCTTAGCTTCTTTTTCTGTTTTAAATGTATTTAATTGAGAAATCACTCTATTAAAATCGTTTTGATCGTTATCAAATAAATTTTTAACAAAAGCTATTCTATCATTTAAACCTATTTGAATAGTACTTTGTAAATGGTCGTTTAATGACTTCTTAGAATCTATCTTTTCAAATAAATCTGCCATTATATCAACCGATATAGTATCTTGTAATTCCTCTTCAAGTGTTGGTATTTTTCTCTCTCCTATGTCTTTTACATCATTTTTAATCGTGTCGTTTTTTTCAAACAACATGTTTTCTATTTCATCAAAAGGTTGCTCTGTAATCCCTCCCGCCTCTTTTAAATCTACTATTTCTTCGGGATTTTTTTCAGCAACCTCACCTACTTCTTGCTCCAACTCTTGCACAAGTTCTTCCTCTAATTGATGAACGACTTTCTCTTCTTCAATAAAAGGTGTTTCAATTATTTTTTTTTCAACTCTATTTTCTTCCGCCTTCAGAACATCTCCCAATAATTCTTGTTTTGTTTTTGAAGGATTAGGTGTGTTATTTATGTATTCTTCTACATATGCTAAAACCGAAAGTTTTTCATAAACCTCGTGCGCTTTCTGCTTTAACTCAAACACATCTTCTTTATTTTTCAGTTGTAAAATACTGTGTGCTATGCTGGTTAAATCTGATGCTAGTTTTTTGTGCATAAGTTGTTCTTTGATTTTATTTTTTGCTATTAAATTTTAATAAATTTGTTCCTTGTTCGAAAGTAACACAAATATCAATAATTAGGCCTTAAAATTACAAAATGTTTCTTGAAAATACAGTAAATCATACAGAACAATTTGGTTGGATCGAAGTAATTTGCGGCTCAATGTTTTCGGGTAAAACCGAAGAGTTAATCCGTAGACTTAAACGTGCGCAATTTGCAAAGCAACGCGTAGAAATTTTTAAACCATCAGTAGATACTCGTTACGACGATGAAGAAGTGGTATCTCATAATGCAACCAGAATTAGATCGACACCTGTTCCTTCTTCTTCAAATATTAGATTACTAGCTAACAATGTTGATGTTGTTGGTATTGATGAAGCTCAGTTCTTCGATGATGAAATTGTAGCTGTTTGCAATGACTTAGCAAATAGAGGGGTTCGTGTTATTGTTGCTGGTTTAGACATGGATTTTAAAGGAAATCCTTTTGGCCCAATGCCTGCTTTAATGGCTACTGCCGAATATGTAACAAAAGTACATGCAGTTTGCACTCATACCGGAAATTTAGCGCATTATAGCTACCGAAAAGCATTAAACGAAAATTTAGTGTTACTAGGAGAAACTCAAGAGTACGAACCTTTAAGTAGGGCTGCTTATTATAAAGCTGTTCAAAAGCAGAATAAAAAGAAAGAAAATTTACCTGATGAATAACCACGTTACTGTTTTAGAAATTGACGCAAAATCCGTAGAACACAACCTTGCTTATTTTAAGCAAAAACTAGACCCTAAAACTAAAATTTTAGCGGTTGTTAAAGCTTTTGGGTACGGTAGCGAATCAACAGAAATCGCGAAACTACTTCAAGATAAAGTAGATTATTTTGCTGTAGCTTATTCTAACGAAGGTATTATTTTACGCGAAGCAGGAATTAAAACACCAATATTAGTTTTACACCCTCAAGTTCAAAATTTAAAAGAAATTATAAAGTATAGGTTAGAACCTAATTTATATAATTTTAAAATATTCGATGCTTTTATTCAATTAGCGGATGAAAAACCTTTAATGAATTACCCTATTCATATAAAATTTAACACTGGATTAAATAGGTTAGGTTTTTGGCATACTGATGTTCCCAATATTATCTCTGCTATTAAAAAATCTAACAACATTAAAGTTGAATCTATTTTCTCTCATTTAGCTGCTAGTGAAGATCCAAATGAAAAAGAATTCACTCTTAATCAAATAAATAATTTCGCTTATATCGTAAAACAATTTTATGAGTATTTAGGATATGAGCCTATGATTCATATTTTAAACACTTCTGGTGTTATAAATTACCCTCAAGCTCAATTTGACATGGTTCGTTTAGGTATAGGGCTTTATGGTTTTGGAAATAGCGAACAAGAAACTGCTCAATTAAAAAATACTCATACTTTAAAATCTATCATTTCGCAGATACACTTAATTCAACCAGGAGAAACTGTTGGATATAATAGAGAATTTGTTGCCAACCAACCTACTCGTAGCGCTACTATTCCTGTCGGGCATGCTGACGGCATTTCACGAAAATTAGGGAACGAAGAAGGCTTTGTAGTCATAAACAGTCAACCTGTTCCTATTATTGGGAATGTTTGTATGGATATGATTATGGTTGATGTTACAAAAATAGAATGCAAAGAGGGAGACGAAGTTATTATCTTTAATCACCAACAACAGATAGAATATATTGCACATAAGTGCGAAACCATTCCGTATGAAATACTAACAGCAATATCACAACGTGTAAAAAGATT
>CBDTZS010000177.1:0-6775 GCA_965364955.1 uncultured Tenacibaculum sp.
AATTCCTTGGGGTTTCATATAACGTAATTTCTAAGTCTAGAGTCTTAGGAATACTTACACGTAACTTATTATAAATTACGACCGATATATTTTCAACAGTAGGGTTTAAACTTTTGAATTCTGCTACCTCTATATTCAGATTTTTATGATCTAAAACATCTTCTACTTCTGTTTTAATCAACCTTCTTAAATTCCCTAAATCATAAACATACCCTGTTTCTTTATCAATTTCACCTGTTAAAGAAACAATTAAATCGTAATTGTGCCCATGATAATTAGGGTTACTACACTTTCCAAATACTTCAATATTTTTTTCGTCAGACCATTTTGGATTAAATAATCTATGAGCAGCATTAAAATGCGCTTTTCTATGTACAGTTACTTTAGGCATTTTTTAATGTATCGTATGATTCTTTAAATATAATTTTAAACCAGGCTGTGTATATTTCAGAATTGTCTTCAATATCTTTTTTAACAGCCTCTAAATTCATCCATTTATAAGACGCTACTTCTTCTTTATTTATCGTCGGTTTGTTATTAAAACTCCCAACCATAACATGATCTAATTCATGCTCCGTTAATCCATTGTCAAAAGGAGCTTTATAAATAAAAGAAAATACTTCTTTTAACTCACTAACAAATCCCATTTCTTCCTGAAGCCTACGTTTACCTGCTTCTAAATTTGTTTCCCCATCTCTTTGATGAGAACAACAAGTATTCGTCCATAATAGAGGAGAATGGTATTTATCAGCAGCACGTTGTTGTAACATTAGCTCTTTTTTATCATTAAAAATAAAAACAGAAAATGCTCTATGTAATAACGCTTTCTCATGAGCTTCAATTTTTTCCATTAACCCAATCGGATTATCTTGCTCATCTACTAATATTACGTGTTCTTTCATCTAATAAATATACTTAAAGCAAACTTACAAAAAGGAAATCAGTTCAACAATTAAACCTTTGAACAGTTAAGCATTAAACCGTATCTTTGCAGCCTTAAAATTTATAGATGAGTTTTTTAGAAGAAATACAGAAACGACGTACATTCGGAATTATATCACACCCTGATGCAGGTAAAACTACTTTAACTGAAAAGTTATTATTATTCGGTGGAGCAATTCAAGAGGCTGGTGCTGTAAAGAACAACAAAATAAAAAAGGGAGCTACTTCCGATTTTATGGAGATTGAGCGTCAACGTGGAATTTCTGTAGCTACTTCAGTATTAGCTTTCATCTACAAGGACAAAAAAATAAACATTTTAGATACTCCTGGTCATAAGGATTTTGCTGAAGATACTTTTAGAACTTTAACTGCTGTAGATAGTGTTATTGTGGTAATTGATGTTGCAAAAGGTGTAGAACCACAAACTGAAAAATTAGTAGAAGTTTGTAGGATGCGTAAAATACCAATGCTCGTTTTCATTAATAAATTAGATAGAGAAGGTAAAGATGCGTTCGATTTATTAGATGAAGTGGAGCAAAAATTAGGTTTACGTGTTACTCCTATGAGTTTCCCTATCGGAATGGGATATGATTTTAAAGGAATCTATAATATTTGGGAAAAAAAATTAACTCTTTTTTCAGGTGATAATAAAACAAAAATTACAGAAGGTGTTCAGTTCGATGATCTTTCAAACCCAAAATTAGATGAAATTATAGGAGAAGCAGCAGCGGAAACCTTACGAGAAGAAACAGAATTAATCTACGAAGTATATCCTAAATTTAATCAACAAGAATATTTAGAAGGTGATTTACAACCAGTTTTCTTTGGGTCAGCCTTAAATAATTTTGGAGTAAAAGAATTGTTAGATGCCTTTATTGAAATAGCGCCAGAACCACAACCTAAAAAAGCAGAAGAACGTCTAGTAGATTCTAAAGAACAAAAACTAACAGGTTTTGTATTTAAGATCCATGCAAATATGGACCCTAAGCATAGAGACAGGCTAGCTTTTATCAAAATTGTGTCTGGAACCTTTAAAAGAAACTCTCCTTACCTACACGTTCGTAACGGTAAGAAGATGAAATTCTCGAGTCCAAATGCCTTTTTTGCAGAAAAGAAACAAATTGTCGATGAATCTTTTCCAGGTGATATTGTTGGTGTACATGATACAGGAAACTTTAAAATTGGTGACACCTTAACAGAAGGAGAACAATTAAACTTTAAAGGAATTCCGAGTTTTTCTCCTGAGCATTTCCGTTATGTAAATAATGCGGACCCAATGAAATCTAAACAACTATACAAAGGTTTAGATCAGTTAATGGATGAAGGTGTAGCTCAATTATTTACAATGGAAATGAATGGTCGTAAAATTGTAGGGACTGTTGGTGCCTTACAGTACGAAGTAATTCAATATCGTTTAGAACATGAATATGGTGCAAAATGTACCTATGAAAATATTTCAGTACACAAAGCTTGTTGGATACAGGCTGAAGATGAAAAGAGCGAAGAATTCAAAGAATTCAAACGTGTTAAACAACGTTATTTAGCCAAAGACAAAGAAGGAAAACTAGTCTTTTTAGCAGATTCTTCTTTTACGCTGCAAATGACACAAAGTAAATACCCTAATGTAAAATTACATTTGGTAAGTGAATTCTAGTAGTCAATAATTGATAATGATCATTTTTAAAATGGAAAATAAAAATTACAACATCATTGCTAGGAACGAAGCAATTTTCTTATTTAATAAGAGAATACTTCTCTACGTTCGTAATGAGATGTTTTTATCTTTTATCTTTTGTCTTTTATCTTTTACCTCTTTCTGTCAAGAAGGTTTAAAAGGAAAAGAACTACATAATAAAGTTCGTTTGAATTTTATTCCTGTAGAAATGCCTACAAATAAATTCCCTAATTTAAAACCAACCATGGGACTAGCGGGATTACATTACCAAGTACCAATTAATGATTGGCTGTATGGTGGTGCTGGATTTCATTTTGCAGTTATTGGAGACCAAGGGGGATTATTTACATTAGGAGCTGAATTAGGTATTAATAAAAAAATATATAAGAATTTATATCTTGATGCAAACTTTCATTTTGGTGGTGGTGGCGGATACAGGAACCTTGTAAACGATGGTGGTTTTATAAATCCAAATATAGGTTTACAATATAAAAGGAATAAATATTCTTTCGGAATTCAATACAGTCATCTAAATTTTTATTCCGGCGAAATAAAAAGTAATTCTGTTTCTTTCTTCCTAGAAATACCAAGTGTTTTACGTTTTACAGATTATGACAAAGCTCATCAGAATTTTACAAATGAAAATCTTTCTTTAGATAACTTCTGGAGTAAACCTATTGTAAGAAATACACAACAAGTCCGTTTCGATTTTTTCAAGCCTATAGGGAATTCAAGAAAAGATGATACAAATAACCAAGAACCTTTAACAGAAACATTATATGTTATCGGATTTGAATATCAAAAATACGTAACCGAAAACACATTCTTATTTGCGCATACCGACGCGATATATAAAGGTTTACGTGCTGGTTTTATGGATTTGTTTTTTGGTGCAGGGTATCATCCTTATCAATCAAAATATATTAATATTTTTACAAAATTAGGAATCGGAGCCGCTGGTGGTCGCATAGCTCCAGAAGGGGGCTTGATGATTTATCCTTCTGCTGGAATCGATTTAAAAATATCTGACAAATTAGCTTTAAGTGGTCACGGAGGTTATTATCGTGCTATTGCTGGCGATTTAGAAGCATATACTGTTGGTTTCGGATTAAAATACTTTAGTTTGAATGGCGGAACAACATCCGGAGAAAAAAAACACACCAACTTTTACACGCAAGGTTTACGAATTGAAATTCAGAATCAATTATATTTTGATGTTGCTAAAACCGACGATGTGTTTAATGCTACAGAAATCGATTTACAACTTATCGGGCTAAAGGTAAACTACGACCTTAATAAATGGCTCTATATTGCTGGTGAAGCTAGTTTTGCTTATGGTGGTCGCTCAGGTGGTTACGCCCATGGATTAGTAGGTGGAGGAATATACTCACCGCGGTTTTTAAATAACAAAGCTCGCGGTTTTATTGAATTTATGGCAGGTGCTGGTGGTGGCGCAGGTGTAGATACCGACGAAGGAATTATTACCCGTCCTACGCTTGGTTTAAGTTACGATATAATTAAAGGAGTTGCTATTCTTGCTTCTACCGGTAAGTATTATTCTCCTTTCGGAAATGTAAACTCAAATAATATTAACATAGGTTTAAGTTTTAACCTTTCAACTCTATCAGTAAAGAACTAATTTTGCTTTTTCTTCTGAAGAAGTGTTTTTCAATATAAATAAGATAATCTAATAAAAATGAATAACGGAATTTACGCAAAGTTCACAACGTCTAAAGGCGATATTTTAGTGAATTTAGAATACGAAAAAACCCCTGGAACTGTAGGTAACTTTGTTGCTTTAGCTGAAGGGAATTTAGAAAATGATGCTAAACCACAAGGAACTCCTTATTATAATGGATTAAAGTTTCACCGTGTAATTGCAGATTTCATGGTTCAAGGTGGATGTCCACAAGGAACAGGAACTGGTAGCCCAGGTTATAAATTTGATGATGAATTTCATCCTGATTTAAAGCATGATGCTCCTGGTAAATTATCTATGGCTAATGCAGGACCTGGAACTAATGGTTCTCAATTTTTCATTACGCATGTAGCTACGCCACATTTAGATGGTAATCATACTGTTTTCGGAAACGTTGTTGAAGGACAAAATATTGTTGATGCTATTCAACAAAATGACACTATGGACGTTGAAATTATTCGTGTAGGTGAAACTGCTGAAAAATTTAATGCTGTTGAATCTTTTAGATCTTTTGAAGGTTCTCGTGAAAAACGAGAAGCAGGTGAATTAGCTAAACAAAAAGAATTATTAGATTCTGTTGCTAAAGGTTATGATGAAACTGCATCTGGTTTACGTTATAGAATATTACAAAATGGAGATGGAAAGCAAGCAACTAAAGGAGCTAACGTTTCTGTACATTATAAAGGACAATTATTAGATGGTACTGTCTTTGATTCTTCATACAAACGCAAGCAACCAATCGATTTTGCTATTGGTATGGGGCAAGTAATTGCTGGATGGGATGAAGGTATTCAATTACTAAAAGTTGGAGATAAAGCTAGATTTGTAATTCCATCAACTTTAGCTTATGGTGAAGCTGGTGCTGGAGGAGTAATTCCACCAAATGCAACTTTAATTTTTGACGTTGAATTAATGGATGTAAAATAATTTCTATATCCAACTAAGAATATTTAAAAACTCTCTATTTAAAATAGAGAGTTTTTTATTTACCCAAAATTAACCTTGTTTACATTTATTATATCATTAATTAAAACAAATATCACATTCGCTTAAAACAAAAATGAGTTTACATTTTCATCTTTACCATGTAATAAAAAATTATTATTCAAAATGAAAAAAGCCGCCTTACTCATCTTATTCTTTAATTTATTTTTATTAAACACCTACAGTCAATCTTCAACCTGTGAAACCCGCAAAGAAAATAATTTAGATTTAAATGAAATTTCTATAAAAAAATGCGAGATAATAGAAAATCAAAGTAATGTTAGAAGAATTATAAAAACAACTATTGTAAGAAAAAGAATTATTAATAGATTGAGAAAAAAATCTAATCATCTAGAAGGAAAAGGGAGTAATATCAATTCAAAAATTAATAACAAACATTTAAATCTTCTTAATCATTCAAAAGAAGTTTTATTTACATTGGTAGAAGAAATACCCATGTTCGAATCTTGTGAAAGATCCAATAAAAAAAATAATATCAAATGCTTTAAAAATAAAATTACTAGGCATTTTTCAAAAAATTTCAATGCAGATAAATTTATAGATGAAATTACTAAAGGAAAGATATTTATTCAATTCAGTATTGGTATTGACGGTAAAGTAATCAACCCGAAAATAAAAAGTAAAAAAAATAACAAATCATTACACAAAGAATTAAATAGAATCTTATACAAACTACCTCGTTTTAATACAGGAAAAGAAAAAGGATTTCCAGTAATTGTTACATATTCATTCCCTCTTAATCTAGAATTAAATTAGCATTACATTTACATTATATTGAAAAAACAGATCTAAAAAAAAACAACTTTTCATAGACGTTAAAAAACAACCTAAAAGCAACAACTATAATTTATTTTTAATAAAACCATAAATATCAACACTTTAAGAAATAAAAAAAAACATAAACATACTTGTGTATATCTATTTTTTTTCATAAATTTACACCTCAAACACGTTAACTACCCTTGTTAACCCCTTAAATAGAGTGCAATTATGATGAAATTTCCCTTACTAGTAGCAGCTATGCTTGTGTCTATGGTAGCTGTTGCACAACAAGAAGTATGTGCTACTCCAGATGAATCTATTGCTGACCCAAACAGTATTACAAAGTGTGCCGTTGAGGACACAAAAGATGGAGGAAAAAAACAATTATCTATTGAAGTATCTACACGAAGACGTGTTGTACGTAAAAAGAATGAAGCCGTTTCTGCTATTGGAGGAACTAGTACTTCTCAAAAAGTTGCCAACATTAAGAAAAACACCTTGTTAGTTGGTAAACTTGAATTAGAAGATAACTCTGAGACTATTGAAAGAATTCCTTTTAATCTTGTTGAAGAAATTCCTTTATTTAAGAAATGTAATAATGTACCTTTAATAAAACAAGCAAAATGTTTTGAAACTCAAATGTCTAAACACATTATGAGTAACTTTAAATACCCTAAAGATGCTTTTGATGC
>CBDTZS010000178.1:0-6764 GCA_965364955.1 uncultured Tenacibaculum sp.
CATTACTATAGGCTAAGAAACAAGCGGCAATAAAAAGAAGTAATAAGATCATTGAGTTAGAATTTTTAACATTCCAATTTTGACGGAGAACTTATTTTATTCTTACACATTTAAATAGAAAAACCATCAAAATAATTATTTTGATGGTTTTTCTATTTAAATGTGTTAAAAAGTGAAAGTTTACTTTTTATTAATATCTTTAATATATTTGTCTAAAGCCATAGTCATTGAAGGTGTTTCGGGTGTTGGTGCAGCAATATCTACACGTAAGCCTCTATCTTCAACCGCTTTAATAGTTGTGTTTCCGAAAACTGCTATTTTTGTTTCGTTCTGCTGGAAGTTAGGAAAGTTCTGAAATAAACTTTCAATTCCTGAAGGACTAAAAAACACTAAAACATCGTAAAAAACATCTTCTAAATCAGATAAATCACTTACTACTGTTCTGTATAAATCTGCACGTTTCCAATCAATACCTAATTTATCTAATTCAAGAGGGATTAATGGTTTTAATTTATCAGATGATGGTAATAAAAATTTCTCATCTTTATGTTTCTTAATTAATTTAATTAATTCAAGAAAAGTTCGACTTCCAACATAAATCTTACGTTTTCTGTACACTACATATTTTTGTAAATAGAAAGCTACAGCTTCTGATTGACAAAAGTATTTCATAGAATCAGGAACTGTAAAACGCATTTCTTCAGCAATTCTAAAAAAATGATCTACAGCATTCCTGCTTGTTAAAATAATTGCAGTATAGTTGTTTAAGTCAATCTTTTGAGTCCTAACTTCTTTCCCGTCAATACCTTCAACATGAATAAAAGAGCGAAAATCAATTTTCACTTTTTGTTTTTCAGCTAAATCAAAATAAGGAGAGGTTTCCGTTTTAGGTTCAGGTTGAGAGACTAAAATAGTTTTCACTTTCATATTATTTTTCCCTTTACGTAGTAGTTGTTATTTTATAAGCAATTAATAGCGGTGCTATTTCAAGGGTGCAAAAGTACAAAATAAAATAAAACAACTTGAGTATAACTATTCTTTTGTTGTTGGTTAAAATTAAAAATGCCCTGAAAACAAATAAGATACCAAAAATAGTAAGCAAAAATAGGTCGTTGTTAAAAGCGTATTGATGTATAATTATAAAAGGAAGTAACAATAAACTAAGCGTGTTCAAGTACCCTGATTTTGTAAATAAAAAGTATTTTGTAACTAAAGAAATTCCTAAAACATTAGATAAAATAAAATCTAATAGTTGTCTAACTATAAAATACGTAGCTACAATTGAGAGTGAAATTAAATAATAGAAAAAGTTATACTCATCTACTTCAGTAAAAACAATTAAAAATAAAAACAGTGATATTGTTATTGTTGAAAAAGAGAACAGCAATAAATTAAAAGGAGAATAAAATGGAGGATTATCTAGAGTTCTTTTCTTGAAAAAGCCAGGAGTGAAAAAAGCAAGAGTATACCCTAACAACTTGTTTGGTTTAATTAACTTCATTATAGCTAGTAAAACAATAGCAAATATAATTACTAAAGTAATCCAGTTATCTTGGGTTATAATGCGTTCAATTGCTTGCAATGGTATTTGTTTTATGCTTTTAATTAACACAAAATTAGTGATAATTTAGTGTATATTTGCCTAGATTTAGATGAAAATTATATGAAGTCAAACGCTTTAGTTATAATTCCTACGTATAACGAAAAAGAAAACATAGAGGCGATAATACGTGCAACTTTTGATCAAGAAAAAGAATTCGATGTTTTAGTTGTCGATGACAATTCTCCCGACGGAACTGCTAATATCGTTGAAAAGTTACAAAAAGAGTATCCGAATAAACTTCATATTGAAAAAAGAACAGGTAAAAACGGCTTAGGTACTGCTTATATTCACGGGTTTAAATGGGCAATAAATAAGAAGTATGATTTTATCATTGAAATGGATGCAGATTTTTCTCATAACCCAAACGATTTAATTCGATTATACAATGCTTGTGATGTTGAAGGCGCAGATGTTTCAATTGGCTCTCGCTATTCTGTTGGGGTAAATGTAGTAAACTGGCCAATGCATAGAGTGTTATTATCTTATTTCGCATCTAAATATGTGCGTTTTATTACAAGAATGCCAATAAACGATACAACAGCAGGTTTTGTGTGTTGGAAAAGAGAAGTGCTAGAAACAATAAATTTAGATAAGATTAAGTTTATAGGCTATGCTTTTCAAATAGAAATGAAGTACAAAGCATGGAAGCATAAATTTAAAATTAAAGAAGTATCTGTAATTTTTACGGATAGAACTCTAGGAGAATCGAAAATGAGTGGAGGAATTGTATCTGAAGCTTTATTCGGAGTTGTAAAAATGCGATTAAAAGGTTTACCAAAATAATTATGAAATCATATTTAATTAAAAATGCGAATATCGTTAATGAAAACAAGGTTTTTAAGGGCGATGTTTTAATTGAAGGAAATTATATTAAGGAAATTTCAAGTGAAATTAATACGATTTCAAATGTGGAGATTATCGATGCTACAGGAAAATATTTAATTCCGGGTATGATTGATGATCAGGTTCATTTTCGAGAACCAGGATTAACACATAAGGCAAATATTGCTACAGAAAGTAAAGCTGCAATCGCTGGTGGAATTACTTCATTTATTGAAATGCCAAATACAGTTCCTCAAGCGACAACTCAAGAGTTGTTAGAAAATAAGTTTGAAGTTGCGTCAAAAACATCGTATGCTAATTACTCATTTATGTTTGGCGGAACCAATGATAACTTAGAAGAGTTATTAAAGACTAATCCGAGAAATGTAGCAGGAATTAAATTGTTTTTAGGGTCTTCAACTGGAAATATGTTGGTAGACAATGAAGAGGTTTTAGAAAAGATATTCTCATCAACAGATATGTTAATTTCTGTTCATTGTGAAGATGAAGCAACTATAAGAAAAAATACTGAAAAGTATGTAGCTAAATATGGTGATGATATACCGTTAAAATATCATCCACTTATAAGAAGTGAGGAAGCTTGTTATTTATCATCATCAAAAGCAATTGAGTTAGCAAAAAAAACAGGTGCACGTTTACATGTTTTTCATTTGTCAACGGAGAAAGAGACACATTTATTTAGAAATGATATTCCTTTAGAGGAAAAACAAATTACAGCTGAGGTTTGCATACATCATTTATGGTTTACCGATGTTGATTACGATAAAAAAGGAACACACATAAAATGGAATCCAGCCGTAAAATCTCAAAAAGATAAAGAGGGGCTATGGAAGGCGTTGTTAGATGATAGAATTGATGTAATCGCTACAGATCATGCTCCGCATACATTAGAAGAAAAAGATAATGTGTATACAAAGGCACCAAGCGGAGGTCCTTTAGTTCAACATGCTGTTATTGCGGTTTTAGAAAAAGTAAAGGAAGGGTTTATATCGATTGAAAAAGCGGTAGAAAAGATGTGCCATAATCCGGCGAAACTATTCCGAGTAGAGAAACGTGGATTTATTAAAGAAGGTTTTTATGCTGATTTAGTTTTGGTTGATATTAATCAATCATGGACGGTAACGAAAGAAAACATATTGTATAAATGTGGATGGTCACCATTTGAAGGGGTTGAGTTTTCAAGTAGAATAACGCATACTTTTGTTAACGGAAACTTAATATTTGCTGATGGTATTTTTGATGAAAACACTAAGGGAGAACGATTAGAATTTAAAAGATAGATGAAATATTTTTTTTACATACTTTTTTTCATTTTTCTTTTTTCATGTACAAGTAATACGATGTATGAAAAGCCCAAAAGTCTGATACCAAAAGATTCTATGGTCGTTTTATTAACAGATATGTACATCGCTTCATCTGCGAAAAACCAAAAAAATAAATTTTTAAAAAGAGAAAAAAATTATATTATTTTGGTTTATGAAAGATATAAAATTGATAGTACACGGTTTGATATAAGTAATGAATATTACACTTCTAAAATTGAAGAATATACAGATATGCTTAAAAAGGTGAAATCGAATATAGATTCTCTAAGTGAAGTTTACAGAGAAAAGCGTTTAATAAAAAATTCAATAAAAGATTCAATAAAAAAGTCAAAGGGAAAAAATATTTTTATTGATGAAAAATCACCAGAAGAACTGTTAAAAGGAAAGAAAAAATCATCTTTAAAACTAATGAATATAAACGAAAAAATTGTAAAGGATAAAAGAATAGAATTAAAGGAAGTTAAGTAATTAAGAGTGTAAATTTCTACAAACTTGGTGAATAGCTTCATCAATTAATTCAAAGCTGAAATTCAACTTTTCTTTTATTTTATCTGATGAGTAATAAGATTTGTTATGCGAAGATTTTGCGGAATTTTTGGTTAGTAAAGGTTCTTTTCCTGTTAATGTAGTTAAAAACCAATCAATTCTCCAAGCTATTGAGGTTATCGCTTTCCCTACTTTTATTGATGGTCTCTTTTTCTTTAAAGTATCTGCGATTGCAAATAAAATTTCTTTAAATGATTTGTTTTCAGAAACCAAAATAAAGCGTTCGTTTTTAGTCTCCGAGGTCATTAACAAAATCATAGCTTTAACGACATCTTGTACTCCAATAAAACCAGTAATACCTTCAGTGTAAAATTTGAGTCCGTTATTTATTTGAGTAAATAATTTACCTGAACCTTCGTTAAAAAAACCACTACCTAAAATCACTCCGGGATTTACAATAACTACTTCCAAGCCTTCTTGACTTCCTCTCCAAACTTCCATTTCAGCACCAAACTTGGTAATAGAATATTCGTTGTTACGATCTTCAGCAGACCATTCATTTTCTTCGTTTATTAGTATACCATTTATGGGATCTCCGACAGCAGCGATTGAGCTTACAAAACATAATTTTTCAACTTTTCCTTTAATAGAAAAGTTAACAATATTGGCAGTTCCATCAATATTTACTTGACGCATTTTTCTGTAATCTTTCGGGTTAAAAGAAACCAAAGCCGCACAATGATAAACTTCTGTTATGTTTTCAAAAACAGGTTCTAAAGAAGGGGTGTCAGTAATGTCAGCTTGTATCCATTCAATTTTAGAAAAACTTTGTTGAATACTATCTGTGTAATAAGAAAATATTTTTTTTACATGTAGGCGTTTATCATCAGTTCTATAAATAGCGCGTATGTGATCATTTTTTTGAGTTAAATGATATAATAAATGTGAACCCACTAAACCCGTTCCGCCTGTAACTAAAATCATATAACGAAAGTAGAATTTTTTCAACGATAAATGTATCTTTGCTCACTGATAAATTTACGAAGATGAAAAATTTTATTGAAGAATTAGAATGGAGAGGAATGTTACATGATAGCATGCCTGGAACTAAAGAACATTTACTAGAAGAAATGCGTAGTGCTTATGTTGGTTTTGACCCAACTGCAGATTCGTTACATATTGGTAATCTAGTTCCTATTATGTTGTTGGCACATTATCAAAGATGTGGGCATCGTCCTATTGCTTTGGTTGGTGGAGCAACAGGTATGATTGGTGATCCTTCAGGAAAATCTTCTGAGCGTAATTTATTAGATGAAAAAACATTGCGTTATAATCAAGATTGTGTAAAAGCACAATTGGGGCATTTTTTAGATTTCGAATCTGATGCTAAAAATGCAGCACTTTTAGTGAATAATTACGATTGGATGAAAGAGATTTCTTTCTTAGAGTTTATTCGTGATGTTGGTAAGCATATTACCGTAAACTATATGATGGCGAAAGACTCTGTAAAAAACAGAATTAGTTCTGAATCTAAAGAAGGGATGTCTTTCACAGAATTTACTTACCAAATGGTACAAGGGTATGATTTCTTACATTTATTTAGGGAGAATTCAGCAACCTTGCAAATGGGAGGTTCAGATCAATGGGGTAATATTACTACAGGAACTGAGTTGATAAGAAGAATTGGTGGCGGAAAAGGATACGCAATTACGTGTCCGTTAATCACAAAATCTGATGGGTCTAAATTCGGGAAATCTGAAGGAGGAAATGTTTGGTTAGACGCTAAAAGAACATCAGCTTATAAGTTTTATCAATATTGGTTGAATACATCAGATGAAGATGCCGAAAAGTATATAAAAATCTTTACATTTTTAGATAAAGAAACAATTGATACTTTAATTGAAGATCACAAAGAAGCACCACACGTACGTGTTTTACAAAAGCGTTTAGGAGAAGAAGTAACTGTTTTAGTTCACGGAAAAGAAGAATACGAAAAAGCAATTGCTGCTTCTAATATTTTATTTGGAAAATCTACTGCAGATGATTTAAAAAGTTTAGATGAACAAACATTTTTAGATGTTTTTGACGGGGTGCCGCAAGCGGAAGTTTCTCAGGCTGATATTTCTGAAGGATTATCAATGATTGATGCCTTATCTGGAAAAACAAACTTTTTAAAATCAAACGGAGATGCTAAGAGAGCATTAAAAGAAAACGCTGTTTCTGTAAATAAAGGAAAAATAAAAGAAGATTTTGTGATTACTATACAAGATTTAATTGCTGATAAATACGTGTTATTACAGCGCGGAAAAAAGAGTTATTTCTTATTAAAAGTAGTGTAATTAAGAGGCTATTTTAATATCAAAAGTTAAAGGGCATCGCTTACAGTTGATGCCTTTTTTTTGATACTTATTACAACACTTGTTTTTTGGTTTTATACAGTTTGATGAACAAACTGAAGCGCATATTGTTTCTTGTTGAATAGAAATAACAGGGGTGAATTTCTTGTT
>CBDTZS010000179.1:0-6715 GCA_965364955.1 uncultured Tenacibaculum sp.
AATAACCAAATATTTAGCAGAAGCATATGAAGAATTCAATCATCCATTTATTACTTGTAGTACTTTTTGTTTCATGCGGTAAACCAAGCGGAAAAAAGGAACATGCTATTAAAACGGATACGTTAAAAGTAGTTTCCAAAACAAAAGCTATTGAAAAGGAACAAGTTGTTGTAGAAGAATTGAAGTCTGAAAAAGATACTATTTCAATTGATAAAGTAAATGCGACTTCTATTTCAATTAAAGCAACAATACTATCTGTTAAAGAAGCGCTTATTATGCCAAGTGATTATTTAACAACAGCGATGACCGTTAAAACTGTTGAGAATGATACCTTAGTTTTCTTAGATATGGGTGGCTTTGAAAAATTAGTAAATCAAGATATTTCTATAAAATACAAGTTAAAAATAGGAGAAAAATTATTAGTATGCTTCGATTGTACTACGTTTTCAGAAAAGGTTATGACACATGATATTACCTCATTTTTATCAGAGGTAAAGTTTAAAAAATTGCGATTTAAAAAATATATTCAAGATGAGTATATTGATATTGCCTCAACATATGTAATGAGTAAAGAAGACGGAGAAGTATCAAAATTTTTAAGTAATAATAACGAGTTGGTTTCTGATAGTATTAAAATGGCAAGTTCATTCTTTAATTATGGCGTAGTAACAACATTTTATCCCGAATTAGAAAACCGACAAGAATTAGAAGAGTTACTGAAATAAAAAACATGAATTTTCTTACAAATTTTTTCATATCAATAGATCAACTCGGTAATGTACTTGCAGGGGGTAATCCTGATAATACAATTTCCTCACGAGTTGGTTATTACACCGAACGGTATTATGAACTCGAAGAGCTGCCTTTAAGGTGGCGATTATTTAGAAACATCATAAACTTCACGTTCTACCCTATAGACGGTAAAAACCACTGTAAAGAGGCTTATTTTAATGATGCAGGCGAAGAGTTTGATAAGGGCACCAGCGATATGGCCGTGGCAATTTTAGCGGTATTAATAATTGCCAGCTGTTTATTTATAGCAACTGTACTTTATGTACTATTTGCAGTTGGTATTGTGTCTCCTAAAGATATTAACAGAACAGAAAATATAAAGCAGCGACTACGAATAGCAGAAGCGAAACTGAAAGGAGTATATTCAGAACTAAATGAATACCCTGTGAAAGTTGATGAAGAATTAGATGAAATAATAGCGGAAACACAAACCACAATAAAAGATATTTCTGAAAAAATTGATGGGATTTTAAGATTAAGACTACGATTATTGAATTTTAAGAAAAAGAAATAACACACAGATATTAACAATGGCAAATTGGTCCTATTTGTTTTGTCAACGTTCGTAAAAGGACCTATTTTTTTGTTTTTAGCTGTAGCATAAATCTGAATATTGCTATGTTTTAATTATTTAAAATACGACTAGTATTGATAATTGAAATTCGCTAAAAAATTAAGTACTTATAAGATTTTAAAAAAGACGAGATATAATCGTTGTTTTGTTATTACGACAAAAAGAAAATTAAAAAAATTAGAGCAAAATTAAAAAAGGTGTTTTCCCTATTGCTTTTGTTTTAAGCATTATATAAATTTATAAACGAAAAATTGAAAAAGTAATAGTCCCCTATTCCTACCTTTTTTTTCTGAATTGATGATACACAAATGTTTTTTACGACTTGTCGTAAAGGACACTAGTTTTATACGCTTGTTTTTTAAGGTATAAGACTTTTATTTGAGTAGATAATCAATGTAAAACATAACTATATACAACTAGAAAGGATGTAGAACGATTTGTTTTATATGCATATAAATAAGTTAGACAAACAGATATGACAAAAGAACAATTAAAAGATGTTTTAAAATATCAAAAAGGCTCTAGAGCCTCTAACTTTAATCTAGGTGAACAATTTGGAATGGGTTTAACTATAACTTTTTAAAAGATGGATTTAGAAAAATTAAAAAAACAACTTCAAAAAGATTTAGGGATTATAGATTATGATTTGTCTGACTCTGAATGTATTGAAATAGCACAACAAATAGAGAAATTATCTAATAAAAATAAAAACGAATCTCGGCTACAAAGCATAGTTAAATCTGTTACAGGAATAAAAGAGTTTTTTCTCCTTGAATCAACAGATAACAGTGATTTAAACAATTTAATTGATCAGATAAAAAACGAATTAAAAAAGCACAAATAATAATTTATGGCTAATAAAAGCATTAGTGAATTTGAGTATGAAATTTCAGAAGCAAGAAAAAAATTTAGAACTCAAGAATCGAACTTTCTTGATACTATTAAAAGTAATTCAAGTGATGAAAATATTATTCAAACACAACTAAATAAACTGCACGAATCAGCTGTAGATTTTTTTTCTCTTTTTGAAAGATCTATTAATGAATATAGCTTTCTGAAATATTTTGTTAACAGGAATATTAGAAAAGACAAACTCGACCAATCCATTGGGAATTCTGAAACAATTATAAAATATTGGGAATTAATCGAACTAATTAAGCTCAAGCGTAATAATATTATTACACCAACAGTAACAACAAGAGCTTACTCAACAATACAATCGTTTGTTAAAGAATTTGACCCAATAGAGGCAAAAGCTTTAAAGCTAAAATTTGAAAAAACAAAATTACCAACATACGGATTTACTAACCAAAGAACATTTATAGATATGACCAGAAAACAACAAATAAAATTTGGCGCAATTACAGGATTAATTTTGTTACTCATACTCTTAGCTATTGCATTAATAGTCAGGTGTCCTACAAATTTTCAAAACAACATTTTCATTATAGTCTTAGCACTAGCTGGAGCGGCTTTTGCAGCAATAATACCTGGTTTGATAGAGGTTAAATACCGTCAAATGATAACCGCAACAGGAGCTCTAGCAGTTTTTGTTATTATATTTTTTATGAAACCTACACAATTGAGCAATTATACCAATTGCCCGAATGAAAATAATATTTCTGGTACCATTTATTTTGGAAATACCCCAGCAGAAAACATAGACATATCCTTTCCGAAACAAAAGAAATCTACAAGAAGTGATAATTTTGGAGGCTTTAAACTTCTACTAGATTTCACCTCAATCGAAGACAACTTAAGCATCTACGTTAAGAACAAAGAACTCTCATTAGACACTATATATACTTTTGAAAAATCGAAACTTTCAAAATCACTTGATATAAAAATTAAAAAGCATTGTGTTAAATGCACTCAAAAAGACAGTACTGGAACAATTGTTAATGTAAAAGAAAAGTGTAGCGCAAATCCTAAATTAATAACGGATTATATTAACGGGTTTAAAAAAGCTAGCATTGAACAAGGAAGAACTTTTGAATACATAAGAGAATAATCAGTTTTCAATAAACAACTGAGCTAAAAAGCGATGAAAATAGCAGTACTTAAAGATCAAATTATTTTAGCGAAAGAAAAAACAGGGAAACTAATTGCGGACATTCCTGTTGAAAAATGGTTTCAAACACCCAATGTTTTAGAGTCAAATTTAAATTGGCAAATAGGTCATATTATTTTGGCCAATTACTTACACGGAATTGCCTCAATTTCAGGAATGAATGAAGACTTTAGAAGTAAAGTAAATATTGCTGATTTTATTAAATATTATGGACCAAAATCAAAACCAAATAGTTTTAAAAGTGAAAAACCATCAGGTGAAGAGTTACTAGAAATTTACGATTTAACTTTTGTTCTTATTTTAAAAGGTTTAGAAAAATTAACCTCTACCGACTTAGAAAAAGAAACCGAAGTTCCAAACCCAGCAGTAAAGACAAAATACCAAGCGTTATTGTGGTTATCTCAACACCAAAGTTGGCATAACGGACAAATAGCAATGCTAAAAAGAGTGCTAAATACCTACCAATAAATAACAGCGTAAGTAAATTTAAACCCTTTTTCTAATTTTAATATTCTATTTATTTTTTTGACTAGAACAGACAATTAAATGTTAAATATAATTATTAAAAGTAGGTTAAAAACGGATTAAAAAGCAAAAAATAATACTCGTATATTTGCGTAAATTTTTTTAGGTTGAGTAAGCAAACTATTGTAAATCATTACCAACAATCGGGTAAGGTAAACCAGATTGTAAATGCACTTCAACAAGAACAACACCATTTTCAAATAACGAATTTGGTTGGTTCTTCGTTGTCTTTTGTTATTTCTGAAAGTTTTAAAAAAGCCGACAAACCCTTTTTGTTAATTTTTAATGATAAGGAAGAAGCTGCGTATTATTTAAACGATTTAGAGCAATTATTAGGTGATAAAAACGTGTTGTTTTATCCGGGGTCGTATCGAAGACCTTATCAGATAGAAGAAACAGACAATGCCAATGTATTATTACGATCAGAGGTTTTAAACCGTATTAATTCACGAAGAAAACCTGCAATAATTGTTACCTACCCTACTGCGCTATTTGAAAAGGTAGTGACTAAAAAAGAGCTAGAGAAAAACACACTAAAAATTGCGGTTGGCGAAAATGTATCACCCGATTTTATAAACGAAGTATTATTTGAATACAATTTTAATCGAGTAGATTTTGTTACCGAGCCTGGGGAGTTTTCTGTGCGTGGTGGTATTATCGATGTATTTTCATTTTCAAACGATGAGCCGTATCGTATGGAGTTTTTTGGAGATGAGGTAGATAGCATTCGAACCTTTGATGTAGAAACACAACTTTCAAGAGAAAAACAGCAGAAAGTAAGTATCATGCCCAATGTAGAGAATAAAGCGCTACAAGAAAATAGAGAGAGTTTTTTTAAATACATTTCATCAAAAACTACAATCTTTGTAAAAGATACCAAGATTCTTACAGAAAACTTAGATAAGTTTTTTAAAAAAGCAGCGCTTTCATTTAACGAATTATCTACTGAAATTAAGCATGCTATGCCAGCAGAATTATTCTGTGATGGCGAGTTAATTGAAAAACAATTACAAGAATTTACAACCGTAAATATTGGTAGTTCACCGCTTGATAATTTACCGAAGGTTACTTTCGATACGCATCCACAACCCTCTTTTAATAAAAAGTTCGAGTTGTTAATTCAGAATTTTAACGAATTTTCAGCAAAAGGATTTACCAACTACATTTTCTGTTCTAACGATAAACAAGCACAACGATTCCACGATATTTTTGATGATAATGAAGAAGAAGTTTCTTACGAAACTATTGTATTTCCCTTATATCAAGGGTTTGTTGATTTAGAAAACAAAATTGTTTGTTATACCGATCATCAAATATTTGAGCGGTATTATAAATTCCGCTTAAAAAACGGATATGCGAAAAAGCAATCCATCACATTACAAGAGCTTACCAAATTAGAAATTGGCGATTATGTAACGCATATCGATCACGGAATAGGAAAATTTGCAGGTTTACAAAAAATTGATGTAGAAGGTAAAAAACAGGAAGCTATTAAATTAATTTATGGCGACCGTGATATTTTATACGTAAGTATTCACTCGTTACATAAAGTTTCTAAGTTTAATGGGAAGGATGGGAAACCTCCTAAAATATACAAATTAGGTTCTGGTGCTTGGAAAAAAGTAAAACAGAAAACAAAGGCTAGAGTTAAACACATTGCTTTTAATTTAATTCAGTTATACGCCAAAAGAAAATTAGAAAAGGGATATGCTTTTGGTCCCGATACGTATATGCAACATGAGTTAGAAGCAAGTTTTATATATGAAGACACACCCGATCAGTTTACATCAACGCAAGATGTAAAAAACGATATGGAAAAACCACAGCCTATGGATCGTTTGGTATGTGGTGATGTTGGTTTTGGAAAAACAGAAGTTGCAATTCGTGCAGCTTTTAAAGCCGTTGATAACGGAAAGCAAGTTGCCATCTTAGTTCCTACAACTATTTTAGCGTTTCAGCACTTTAAAACGTTCTCAGAACGATTAAAAGACTTCCCTGTAACGATTGACTATCTAAACCGTTTTAGAACCACAAAACAACGTAATGCTGTTTTAGAAGGGGTTTCTAATGGTAGTGTTGATATTGTAATAGGAACACATCAATTAACTAATAAAAAATTACAGTTTAAAGATTTAGGATTGTTAGTTATTGATGAAGAGCAAAAATTTGGAGTAGCCGTAAAAGACAAGCTAAAAACCATTAAAGAAAATGTGGATACGTTAACGCTAACTGCAACGCCTATACCAAGAACGTTACAATTTAGTTTAATGGCAGCGCGTGATTTATCAGTAATTAAAACAGCGCCACCAAACCGTCATCCTATTGAAACAAATGTGATTCGTTTTGGTGAAGAAATTATTCGAGATGCTATTTCTTATGAGATTTCTCGTGGTGGTCAAGTATTTTTCATCCATAATCGAATAGAAAATATTAAAGAAGTAGCTGGTTTATTACAACGTCTAGTACCTAATGCTAAGGTTGGTATCGGTCATGGGCAAATGGAAGGAAGAAAGTTAGAAGAACTCATGCTTGCTTTTATGAATAATGAGTTTGATGTATTGGTGTCTACCACCATTATTGAAAGCGGATTGGACGTACCAAATGCCAATACCATTTTTATTAATAATGCCAATAATTTCGGACTATCTGACCTGCACCAAATGCGTGGTCGTGTAGGACGTTCGAACAAAAAAGCCTTTTGTTATTTTATTACGCCGCCGTATCATATGATGACCGAAGATGCGCGTAAACGT
>CBDTZS010000180.1:0-6623 GCA_965364955.1 uncultured Tenacibaculum sp.
CCCTTTTAAGTTGTGATATGCGGAAGTTATCGCGTCTTTTTCTTTTATCAAATATAGCGAAACCAATAAGTTGTAAAGAATAAAGTTTTTAAGAAGTTATTGACACTTTTTATTAATTTCGCTATTCAAAATATATATGCATGATTACTGTAGATCAATTAACGGTTGAGTTTAGTGGAAAAACCTTATTTAAAGATGTTTCGTTTGTAATAAATGAGAATGATAAAATTGCCTTAATGGGTAAAAACGGTGCAGGAAAATCGACTATGATGAAAATTATGGCAGGAGGTTCCAAAGCTAATAAAGGCGGAGTTAGAAGTCCGAAAGACACAGTAATCGCTTACTTGCCTCAGCATTTATTAATGGAAGATAATTGTACGGTAAGAGCCGAAGCATCTAAAGCTTTCGATGCTGTTTTTAAGATGAAAACAGAAATGGATTCTTTAAATAAAGAGCTAGAAACTCGTACCGATTACGAATCGGAAGAATACATGAAAATTATTGAGCGTGTTACCGATTTAGGAGAAAACTATTATGCATTAGAAGAAGTAAATTATGAGGCTGAGGTAGAAAAGGCATTAAAAGGATTAGGGTTTAAGCAAGAAGATTTCGATCGTTTAACATCAGAGTTTAGTGGTGGTTGGCGTATGCGTATTGAGCTTGCTAAAATTTTATTACAAAAACCCGATTTAATTTTATTAGATGAGCCTACGAATCACGTAGATATAGAATCTGTAATTTGGTTAGAGAATTTCTTACTGAATAAAGCCAAAGCGGTGGTGGTAATTTCGCATGATAAAGCGTTTATTGATAACATAACTAGTAGAACTATTGAAGTTACTATGGGAACTGTTCATGATTATAAAGCAAACTATTCTCATTATTTAGAGTTGCGTAAAGAGCGTCGTTCTCATCAAATAAAAGCCTACCAAGAACAACAAAAAACGATTGATGATATTAAAGGGTTTATCGAGCGTTTTAAAGGAACGTATTCAAAAACAAATCAAGTAACATCACGAGAACGAATGTTAGAGAAGATTGTTCCTATTGAGATTGATGAGGTAGATACTACGGCATTAAAACTGCGTTTTCCGCCATCGCCACGTTCTGGAGATTATCCTGTAAAGGTAGAAGGCTTAACAAAGAAGTACGGTGATTTAACGGTGTTTAAAGATGCTAATTTTTCAATTGCTCGTGGAGAGAAAGTCTCGTTTGTAGGTAGAAACGGAGAAGGAAAATCGACCATGATAAAAGCTATTATGGGAGAAATAGATTTTGAAGGTGAATGTGGATTAGGCCACAACGCCAAAGTTGGTTATTTTGCTCAAAATCAAGCTTCGTTATTAGATACTGAACTAACGGTTTTTCAAACTGTTGATGAGGTTGCTGAAGGTGATGTGCGTACACAAATTAAAAATATTTTAGGCCGTTTTATGTTTGCGGGTGACGATATTGATAAGAAAGTTAAAGTGCTTTCTGGGGGAGAAAAAACACGTTTAGCCATGGTTAAACTATTATTAGAACCTGTAAATGTGTTAATTTTAGATGAACCAACAAATCATTTAGATTTACGATCGAAAGATGTTATAAAAGAGGCCTTATTACATTTCGATGGAACGTTGATATTAGTGTCTCACGATCGTGATTTCTTACAAGGCTTGTCTGAAAAAGTATTTGAATTTAAAGAGCAACGTGTTATTGAACACTTCGAAACGATTGATGCTTTCTTAGAAAGAAATAAAATTAAAGCACTAAAAGAAATTGATTTATAAATATCAGTTCGAGCGGAGTCGAGAACTATTGATCGTTAAAAACAATTTCGACTCGGCTCTATCAGGTATAATTGATTCTTTATTCTGAAAACTTATCGGCTAAAAGGTTCCATAATTCAGGGTAACCATCATCGTACCCTAAAGCCCAAATACCTACACCACCGATATTATTCTTCTTTATCCAGTCGTATTTTATGGCTAAAGACTTGGTGTCTTCAAACCAAATTTCTCTATACGCATTTCCGTCTTTAAAACTAAGATAGGTTGAGGCACTTTTAGTATCGAATTGTAAAGGTATTTTTAAAGAATCGATATAAATTCTTTTAATAGTTTTGTATGGAGGGTGAGATTTGAACTTCTTTACTTTCGAAGGTATTTTTTGATTTGTAGTATACCATTCGGCACCGTAGTAGGGTAGGCCAATAATTAGTTTTTTTGGTTGTACTCCTTTTTTTAAATAAGATTGAACAGAACTTTCTAATCCATTTCCGAATTTTCTACTGCTTTTTAATGGACTTACAGGGCCTGCATATTTACTAAAACTGCCATAATAATCATATCCCATTAAGGTGTAAAAATCGATAGATGAGTTTATCTCTTTTATATTAAAAACAGCATTCCAATCATCTGCATACAAACATAAAGAAACCATATAAGTAGGGTCAACTTTCTTTAGCCTTTTAGAAATTAAAATAATAAATGCTGTGAGTAGCTTTCTGTCTTTTTTTGAAACACCTTCAAAATCGATATTAATTCCATTAGCCTTTCTATATGCTAATAAATCAATCAAATTACGGATTAAATTTTCTTGGGCATTTGCATTATTTAAGAAGGTATTGTTATTTTTTCTTCCAAAATTAGATACCGAAAGAAAGACTTTACAATTGTGTGCTTTTGCGCTGTCAATTAACGCCGTAGTTTTCCATTTATGAATACTTTTATATGCGCCTGTTTCTGGCTTAACAGTATATGAAAAATAAGAAATTCCCCAAAGCATTGAAAAATTATAGTTTTTATAAGAAGAACCATTTGAATAAATATGCCAACCAAAGGTTTTGTATTTAGAACTTACTTTTCCTTTTTTATGTACAGAAATTACGTCGGAAGAACTGTTAATACTGTCCCATTGTTTTTCGCTGAGGTTCTTAAAACTTTTAAGATGTAGGCTTCGTGAGGTCATCATTTTTTTAGGACCTTTTTTCGATTTACAACTAAACAGTATGCTAAATAATAACATTAGAATAGCTATTCTTTTTATGAATAGCACAGTATCTTTTAAATTAGAATCCATTTATAATAAATATGATTTCTGTAAATATAAAAGTTTATTAATGAGTATCCCTATAAGTGTCAATTGAAAAATAGCAATTACTAATTAATGTTACAACATTTTTTATATTTAAGACCACTATTGCAAGGACAAGGATCGTTTCTTGATGTATCTACTCGTTTTATATGTAAGTTTTTGTCATCCATATCTTGCTTGAATATTTTTTCTAAATGAAGATATAATTCAGGATGTTTTTTAGCCAGTAATTTAGGGCGTTCAAAAAAATATTCACTAGCTACAGAAAAGAATTCCGCTTTGTTGGTGCCACCATAGGGATTGATATCAGAATTTTCACTGTAAATTTCTTCAATTTTTTTGTTTATTAAATCTATCCAAGGAATAGTGTATTGTTTATCTAATAGCACTTGTGGAACCCCATCTATGTTTCCATCTAATTTGTCTATTAAATGTACAAATTCATGAATGGCTGTGTTTTTTTTATCAGACTCATTAGTAAAACCTAAATGTAAAGCGGGTTTAGATAAAATCATTTTACCTTCTAAATAGCCATTGCCAACCATTCCTAAAATGCTACGATTGTCACCTTCAGTTTCAAAATGCTCGTTAAACATTGCTGGGTATAAAATAACTTTAGAGATATTTACATATCTCCATTCGGGGAAATTAAAAATGGGAATTACGGCACTCGATGCTACTAAAAGCTTATCAGTAATAGTAACTGTAGTATCTACACCAATAATATCGCAGTTAAGTATAAACTCATGAACTTTATATTCAAATAGTTTTTTTTCATCAGTAGATAAAGCATTATAAAAAGCTACTTTATTAGTTAAAGTAATGGTCCATTTACTTGAGAAAGAATTAGTAGGTGTAGTCCACTTAGACGTTAATGTCTTTTTGTTCTTTATTAGGAGAAAAAAAAGAATAATTAAAAAAAATAAAAAGAATATCATTTATAAAGGAGCACATTTTTTTGGTTAAGTATTCATACTCGTATCGTAATTTTTGTTACCTGTTTTATAACGAATTACAGTTACGGTAAAAAATTTTTCATAAAAAAATCCAGTTTAGACACGCTAAACTGGATTTTTGTTTTTTTATGAGACTAATGACTTTATTTTGTCTGCTATAGATTTTTTTATGTTTTTAGGATATGAACGATCTCCGTGAAAAACATCAGCCATTGCTTCGCTAAAACGTTGTCCGTATTTTTTTAATAATAAATTACGTATTGTTTTTTGCTCGTAAAACCATTTAGAAAGCCATAAACCAGTGTTAAGTTCTGGTAGTAATTTTTCTTCTAGTTTTTCTAAATATAATTTCTCTGCTTTTACAGCATCTAAATTTCCTTCAATAATTGCTTCTGCAACTAATTTACCACTGTAAATTGCATTCGAAATACCTTCTGCGGTGATCGGATCTGCAAACCCAGCAGCATCACCAATTAAAAAAACATTGTTTTTTACAAAACCATCTGTTCTTGGAGCGACAGGAATTTGAAAACCATGTTGTGATTCACTAAGAATAGCAGTAATTCCTATTGTTTTTAAATATTGGTTATAATATTCTTTTAAATTTATTTTAGTTCTACGGGCAGAAGCTACACCAACAGATAAATGATTTTTCTTAGGGAAATTCCATGCATAACCGAAAGGGATAGCATCAATATCAAAACGAACTTCGTCTTTTAAACGATTAAAATCTTCTTCGGGTACTTCTACTTCATATTCTAAAGCAGGTATTAATTTTCGAGTATCTTTTTTCCAACCTGCCATTTTTGCGGTAGGACTTAAAGCTCCGTCTGCAGCAATTACAAATTTTGCAGAAAGTTCTCCTTGAGAGGTTTCTAAGGTAATTTTATCATCAGAAAAATGAAGGTTTTTTAATTTATGATCTTCTAATAATGTAACGCCAAACTCTTTCGCTTTTTTTACAATTAAATGATCGAAAGAATCTCTCATAATCATAGTAACTGTAGGGTCTTCTCTATGAGTTTTAAAATGCAATTTTTCACCTAAGTAAATATCTATAGTATGAAATTCTCTTTCAACAACGGAAGAAATATCAAAAGGTAAATCTTTACGACCTCTAAAAACAAATCCACCACCACAAGTTTTATACCTAGGTAATGTTTCCTTTTCTATTATCACGGTAGAAATACCGTTTTTAGCTAAATGAAAAGCGGTCGAAGCTCCAGAGGGTCCACTACCAATAATAGCTACGTCAAAATGTTTCATTATGTATTATTTTTAGAGCCGCAATATACGTATTACTTCCAATGCAAACGAGTCATAATAGGGAAGTGATCTGATAACTTAATAGTACTATACGTTTTGTATTGATTTATAGTTGCTTTGTCATCAGTTAATATAAAATCGATACGCATAGGGTAGGCGTATCTAAATGATTTACCGATACCAATACCAGCTGCAATAAAAGCATCTTTTTTGTTTTTTGTTAGCTGATTATAAACCCAAGAATAGGCCGTATTATTGAAATCACCACAAACAATTTTCTTCCCTTTCCAAGAGAATTCGTGCTGTAAAATAAGTTCGGTTTGATCCACTTGTTTTTCAAAACCATTGGCTAAACGTTTAAATAAACGTTCTGAACTTTTTTCTCCAAAATTTTCTTTCTTCGGGTTCACTTTTAACGATTCTAAATGCACATTATATACACGTATAGTATCATTTTTTTTAACAATATCAACAAAAATGGTATTGTTAGCACTGTTTTTAAAATTTAAAGAACCGGAGTTTATAATTTTATATTTAGAGTAAATCGCAAGTCCGAATTTATTGGTTTTAGTTTTCGTTTTAATGTATTTATATGGAAGTTTTATATCTACTAATTCTGACTGATAAAACTCCTGCATTGCAATAACATCAGGACTTTCATTATTAATGAATTCATATATTTTTTCCTCAGTAGTTACATCTTCTATATGCTTATAATGATTAAATAAACGAACGTTATAACTCATTACTTTTAAATCGTTATTTAAAATAATTTCTTTACTTGAAAATTTTATAAGCGGAGGAGAAGTATATATTGCAATTAACAAAACAAGTAACGATAATAACGCATTTTTATGAAGCTTGATTAACCAATACACAAAAAAAGAAATATTTAAGAGTGCTAGTAAAGGTACAAATAAACTGAAAACAGCAACTGCAGGAATTGTTTTAGGCGATACAAAAGGTAGAATATACGAGAGCAGCAAAACAGTTGCAAAAACTGAATTGATGAAAAATAATAGCTTATTTACAATCGAATATTTTTTCATTTAATTATTTTCCTTGTTTAAACAAAAACTCTTTTTCGTTTTTGGTTAATGTATCATAACCAGATTTACTTATTTTATCTAAAATACCATCTATTTCTTGTTGGTTTTTCGATTTATTAAAAGTGGTTTTCGAAGGTTTCTTTCCTGATTTGTAAACCGTCTTTAAAGGTCTCTCTTTCTTTTCAAAGAATTTCTTTAAGGGTTTAAAAATTTCTAACTCTTTATTACTTGCTTTTACAACATATAAAAAACCAAACAAAGCGCCACCAATATG
>CBDTZS010000181.1:0-6562 GCA_965364955.1 uncultured Tenacibaculum sp.
TATTAAATTTTTTAATCATGAAAAAACAAATTTTAAACTTCGGAAAAGCATTAAACAAAGCTGCTCAAAAAGAAATTAACGGGGGGCGTCCACCTACAGGACCATGTACTGATTCTAACAAAAGTTGTTCAGGGAATCACGATTGTCCAAGAGGTCAAGGATGCTATATCATATCAGACAACATCTCTGTTGAAGCTGTATGTTTATGCCTTATTTAAGACTTAATCTTAAATAACTTAAATAAAAGCGAAAGATATCTTTCGCTTTTATCATTTTTATACGTCATTCAATTTATTTCACAATTATTGTTTTATCTATCATAAAAAAAAGAACTAAATTAGCAAGCTTGCTAAAAATGTAAATTTTTGGTAGTATAAATTATTAAATTAATATAAAAAGAGAATGAATATGAGTCCGAACGATGATAGAAAAATAAAAGAAAAATTACAACCAAAAACTTGGAATGAAATAAAAACAAACGACTCTTGGGCTATTTTTAAAATTATGGCAGAGTTTGTAGAAGGGTATGAGAAACTAAGTAAAATTGGCCCTTGTGTGTCTATTTTTGGTTCAGCCAGAACAAAGCCAGGAGATAAGTATTACGAATTAGCAGAAGAAGTTGCTTATAAGTTAACACAGAATGGTTTTGGTGTCATCACTGGTGGTGGTCCAGGAATTATGGAAGCGGGTAACAAAGGTGCAAATCGAGGTAAAGGTGTTTCTGTCGGATTAAACATAGAATTACCCTTTGAACAACATGACAACCCTTGGATTGACCCAGGAAAGAGTTTAGATTTCGATTACTTCTTTGTACGTAAAGTAATGTTTGTTAAATATTCTCAAGGTTTTGTGGTAATGCCAGGTGGTTTCGGGACTATGGATGAACTTTTTGAAGCAATTACTTTAATTCAAACGAATAAAATTGGTCGTTTTCCAATTGTTTTAGTAGGGAAAAAATTCTGGGCTGGTTTATTAGACTGGATTAAAAACACCTTACTAGAAGAAGGAAATATCAGCGAAAAAGATTTAAATTTATTTAGAGTTGTTGATACCGCTGATGAGGCTATTGAGCACTTAAATAAATTCTATGCTAAACATCAATTAAAACTAAATTTCTAAAAATAATTATACATAAGGCTCGTTGAATATTCAACGAGCTTCTTATTTTGAATTTGAACAATAAATCACTCCTCTTTTTATACATCTTTTATTTGTCCTGTTATACTTTAACGGCACAAACAAATGTTATAGAAATAACTGCAAAGTTAGACGATAAAAAAGACTTGCTCCGCATTCAACAAAAAACCATTTTCTATAATAACTCTTCAGTAAACCTGAATTCTATATTTCTTCACAATTGGGCTAATAGTTTTAAAAACAATGACACTCCTTTGGGAAAGCGTTTTATTGAAGATTACAAAAAAAACTTTTACTTTTCAAAAGAAAAAGATAGAGGTCACACAAAAATTCATAACCTAGCGGTAAATTTCCAGCAAGTTTCATTTAAAGAAAAAGAAAATAATTCAGATATAATTGAGATTATTTTAAATAAAACGCTAAAACCAAAAGACAGCTTAATCTTATCAACTACTTACACAATAAAAATTCCTAGCTCAAAATTTACTGGATACGGGAAAATAAAAAATGGTTATCACTTACGGTTTTGGCATATAATTCCTGCGATATATAATAAAAAGTGGCAATTAATGAGTAATTTAAATATCAATGACTTATACCAAGATCTCACCAATTATACTATAAATATTGATGTTCCTAAAAAATATACTCTTGATAGTAATTTGTATCAATATGAAACAAAAGAAAAAAATCACACGAACTATTATTTAATAGGAAAAAGGAAAAAAGACATTATTCTTCATATTGATTCCGTTAATCGATTTACTTCTTTTAAAACAAAAAATAAAGAAATAAAAACGGATGCATATTTAAAAAGCATTCCGAATGATACCACTTCAATAATTATTAACCAACAAATTAATTTTATTGAACGTTTTTTAGGAAAACATCCACATACCGAAATATTTGTTGACGCAAGTACTATAAATAAAAACTCACTACACGAAATTTACGGCCTTCCAAAATGGCTAAAGCCTTTTCCTAAGAATTTTAGATGGGAAATCAATTTTTTTAAGGCACTTACAAAAAAATACATTGAAGATGTTTTAACACTAAATCAAAGAGCAGATTATTGGCTTACCGATGGTTTACAAACTTTTTTAATGATGAAGTATATTAAAGAATATTATCCAGATGTAACAATATTGGGAAAATATTCTAAATACTGGCCTTTAAGAATATATAATATTTCAAAATTAAAACAGAATGACAAATATACTTTTGTGTATCAATTTAGTGCTCGTAAATTCTATGACCAAGCTTTAATAACTCCTTCTGATTCTCTTTCTAATTTCAATCGAAAAATTGTTAGCAAATACAAAGCTGGTTTAGGGTTATTATATCTTCAAGATTTTATTGGTGGTGACACTTTAATTAGCTCTTTAAAAGAGTTTTATTCAAAAAATCAATTAAAATTAAGTAGCAGTAAAAATTTTAAAGAAATTCTTCAAAAAAACACTTCAAAAGATTTACAATGGTTTTTTAATGATTACATAAAAACCAATAAAAAAATAGATTACAAAATAACAAAAGTAGCTTACTCCGATAACAAAGATTCTTTAGAAATAACTATTAAAAACAAAAGAAATTTTTCTTCTCCGGTTGCCTTATATGGAATATATAAAAAGAAAGTGAAATTCAAAACATGGATTACTGGAACCGACTCTATAAAAATCATAAAAATAAAAAAGGGTAATTTTGATAGACTTGCTTTAAACTATGAAAATATTTACCCCGAATACAATTCTTTAGATAACTTCAGAAAGATAAATAATAATTTAATTAATAAACCTCTTCAATTTCGCTTTTTTAAAGATGTAGAAAACCCATACTACAATCAATTATTTTACTATCCTGATTTTAAATACAATCTATACGATGGACTTATATTGGGAGTAAATATTAACAACCAATCTGTAGTAAATCATAATTTTGAATTTAGCTTAACACCTAATTACAGTACAAAAAGCAAAAATTTCACAGGTTCATATTCATTTTCTTATAGTCACTTTTTTAAGAAATCTCCTATTTACAAAATACGCTATGGTTTTAGTGGAAGTAGTTTTCATTATGCCCCAGAACTTGAATATAACGTTTTTGTACCTTCTATAAGTTTTCAATTTAGAAGAAACACTCTTCGTAAAAATGGATTAAAACTTTTAACAACTAGATTAATTAGCATAAATAAAGAAACAGATATTAATAATCCAAAAAAAGAAAGTGACAAGTATAATGTATTTAACTTAAGATATATTAACTCAAATTTTGATGCAATTAATAGAACTTTATATGCCATTAACACTGAATTTAACTCAAAATTCAGCAAGATAACAACCGATTTTCGTTATCGTAGATTTTTTTCAGCTGATAAAAGTTTTGAAGTGCGTTTTTTTGGTGGATATTTTTTACATAATAAATCAAAAGGAGATTATTTTAGTTTTGGACTAAACCGTGGTTCTGACTATTTGTTTGAACAAAATCTATTTGGTCGTTCAGAAAACGAAGGTATTTTTAGTCAACAGTTTGTGGTTGGTCAAGGAGGATTCAAATCTAAATTTAAGAGTCCTCAGTTTTCAAACCAACTAATAACATCATTAAACACGAGTCTTAGCGTTTGGAAACGGGCTGAAGTTTACAACGATTTTGCAATGTTGAAAAACAAAAACTCTTCTCCAAGGTTTTTTTATGAAAACGGTATCCGTCTAAACTTTGTTCCTAATATTTTTGAATTTTACTTTCCTATTTATACTAACGAAGGTTTTGAAGTAACAAAAGAAGCATACCCAACAAAAGTTAGGTTTGTAATTACAACTAGTATTGACAGAATTTACAATTTTATTAGAAGGGGGTTATTATAGATACTTCAATAAATCTTATTTTTTTTCTATTTTTTTGAAGAATATTCAGTAAAAATTGAAATTTTTAAATTTCAACTAAAAAAACTATCTTTGTAACCATACCAAAATTAGATGACCATGACGCAAAAAACCGAAGTATCTAGCACTCAACAACTTTCTTTTCAAGATTTCAAAAATGAAGTTTTAAACGATTATCGAATTGCTCGTATAAGTAGAGAGTGTAGTTTATTAGGACGTAGAGAAGTTTTAACAGGTAAAGCAAAGTTCGGAATTTTTGGTGATGGTAAAGAAGTACCACAGCTAGCAATGGCAAAAGCATTTCAAAATGGAGACTTTCGCTCTGGTTATTATCGAGATCAAACATTTATGATGGCTATTGGCCAATTAACACCGCAACAGTTTTTTGCAGGCCTATATGGTCATTCAGATATTAATGTAGAACCGATGTCTGCTGGTCGTCAAATGGGTGGTCATTTCGCTACGCATTCTTTAGATGAGAACGGCCAATGGAAAAACTTAACTGCTCAGAAAAATTCATCTGCAGATATTTCTCCAACAGCGGGTCAAATGCCTCGTTTGTTAGGATTAGCTCAAGCCTCAAAAATTTACCGTAATGTAAAAGGATTGGAGAATTTTACTGATTTTTCTAATCAAGGTAACGAAGTTGCTTGGGGTACAATTGGTAATGCAAGTACTTCTGAAGGTTTGTTTTTCGAAACTATCAATGCTGCTGGTGTTTTACAAGTACCAATGGTTATGAATGTTTGGGATGATGAATACGGTATTTCAGTACATGCAAAACATCAAACAACGAAAGAAAGTATTTCTGAAATTTTAAAAGGATTTCAAAAAGAAAATGATACGAATGGATATGAAATTTTTGTAGTAAACGGTTGGGATTACGTACAACTAATCGACATCTACAACAAAGCTTCTAAAATTGCGAGAGAGCAACATATTCCTGTATTAATACATGTAAAAGAATTAACACAGCCACAAGGACATTCTACTTCTGGGTCTCACGAAAGATACAAATCTGCAGAGCGTTTAGAATGGGAACAAGAATTTGATTGTCTTGCTCAAATGCGAAAATGGATTTTAGAATTTGAATTACAAGATGAAAATGGCGGTGTCTTAAAATTTATTGATTCTGAAGAAGAATTAATAAATATAGAAAAAGAATCTAAAAAACAAGTTAGCAAAGCAAAACGTGATGCGTGGAGCGCATATACAAACGAAATAAAAGAAGAAGTTGCTATTGCTGTCGATTTATTAGACAAAGTAGCTCAGAAAAGCGATAATGGATCATTTGTTACAAAGTATAAAAATGATTTAACTGCAATCACTGAACCTATTAGAAAAGATATTTTAGTGGCTGCTCGTAAAAGTTTACGTTATTTAAAAGATGAAAATTTTGATGAGAAAATAATTCTTCAAAAATTTATTAAATCATCTATTGATAATGCAGCTGTAAAATTTTCTGCACACTTATTAAGTGAAACAGCATTGGCTACAGAAAAAATTGCTTCCGAAGCACCAACATACGCCTCTGAGAAGAACTTAGTAGATGCACGTGTTATTATGCGTGATAATTTTGATGCAATTTTAAAGAAATACCCAGAAACTTTAATTTTTGGTGAAGATGCCGGATTTATTGGTGATGTAAATCAAGGTTTAGAAGGTTTACAAGAAAAATATGGAGAGTTAAGGGTTTCAGATACTGGTATTCGTGAAGCAACAATTCTAGGTCAAGGAATTGGAATGGCAATGCGTGGTTTACGCCCAATTGCTGAAATTCAATATTTAGATTACTTATTGTATGCTTTACAAATAATGAGTGACGATTTAGCAACACTTCGTTACCGTACTTTTGGTAAGCAAAAAGCACCATTAATTATTCGTACTCGTGGGCACCGTTTAGAAGGTATTTGGCATTCAGGTTCTCCAATGGGTGGAATTATAAATAACATTCGTGGTATACATGTATTGGTTCCAAGAAATATGACCCAAGCCGCTGGTTTTTACAATACCTTATTAGAAGGTGACGATCCTGCTTTAGTTATAGAGTGCTTGAATGGTTACCGTTTAAAAGAAGAATTACCAACCAACCTAGGGGAGTTTAAAACTCCTATCGGAGTTGTAGAAACGATTAAAGAAGGAACTGATATTACTATTATGTCTTATGGTTCTACTTTACGAATTGTTGAAGAAGCAGCAAAAGAATTAGTACAAGTTGGTATTGATGTAGAAATAGTAGATGCACAGAGTTTATTGCCTTTTGATTTAAATCACGACACTGTAAAATCTCTAGCCAAAACTAATCGTTTATTAGTCGTTGATGAAGATGTTCCTGGTGGAGCTTCAGCTTATTTATTACAAGAAATTGTTGAGAATCAAAACGGGTACAAGCATTTAGATAGCAAACCACAAACATTAACTGCAAAAGCACACAGACCTGCTTATGGTACAGACGGAGATTATTTCTCTAAACCATCTGCTGAAGATATTTTCGAAAAAGTATATGAGATTATGAACGAAGCAAATCCTGCTAAATATAAGAGTCTTTA
>CBDTZS010000182.1:0-6538 GCA_965364955.1 uncultured Tenacibaculum sp.
GGAAGGTTTATATACAAAACGAATGTAAGAGGCACTATTTTATTTTCGAATAACACTTTTGGTGACCCTATTCCAAATACAGCCAAATTTGGGTATTACAAAAAATCTTCAAACCCAAGGCCCGCTCCAAACGTTCCAACAAATACTATCAATCCTATTTCAACATCAGATATGAACATAATAATGTCCTGGATTGCGGGTGAAGTAGCCAACTCCAAAACGGAATACTGCTATAAAGAAAGTTATGGGAGAGGTGTAGGATCTCCACTATCTAAATGCCCTCGAGGATCTGAAAAGAATGGGTTGCTATGCTATCCCAAATGTAAAAGCGGATATTATGGAGTAGGACCTGTGTGCTGGCAAAAATGCCCTAAAAAATTTCGTAATGATGGCGCGTATTGTGCGAAACCAAAACCATATGGACGAGGGACTGGGTATCCATGGAAGATTGGAGATAAACTACTTAGTCTGAATGCAGCAAGAGCTCGTTGCTTAAGAGCAAACCCTCAAGGGTGTCGGAAATCTGGAGAGATTATATACCCAAAATGTAAATCAGGTTACAAAGCTGTAGGGTGCTGTATTTGCTCTCCCATTTGTCCTTCTGGCATGCCAGACATCGGGGGTTCTTGCCAAAAAAAGAGTTACGGACGTACTGCTGGAAAACCAATGGTGTGTGCCTCTGGAAAAGAAAATGATGCTAGTTTGTGCTACCGACGATGTAAACCTGGCTACAAAGGAGTGGGCCCTGTTTGCTGGAAGCGCTGTCCTAAAAACCAACCCGTAAACTGTGGTGCAGGCTGCGCCAAATCTACTGCTGATTGTATTGAAAAAACAGCTAGTCAAGTTACTGCCGTGGCTGAATTAGCTGCAAACATTATGAGCTTAGGAGCTACTTCTAAATTTTCAGCAGCGAAGGCAGGACTTAAAACTGCGATAAAAGCAGGTGATAAAATTGCTGCTAAAGCGGCATTAAAAACTGCAGTCAAAGAATTAGCAAATGGATTTGAGCAATTAACAACACGATTAGTGGCTCGTAAAATAAAAGAGAAATTTAAAAAAGAATCTGCAGAATGGGTCGTACAAGAATACGCCAAAGTGCAAATGAAACTTGTAATGCAAGAAGAATTTTCTACGGAAGATTTACGGGATTTAGCAGGCTTAGACCCTACAGGAATCGCAGGTGTTGTTGAAGCTTTTTGGCAACCTATTTGTTCAGACCCAAAACCATTTCCAAGACTTTCTAGGAATTATTTTCGCTAACCAACATCAAAAAATTTTTGGTTTTAATATTTAATTGACAATGTTATAAACTTATACTTTTAAAAATTAAAGCTTAATTGAGTAAAAAAAACGACCCTCTATCGAGGGTTTTTTTTTACTACACCAACATTAGTTTCTTTACTAATTCCTCCCCCATTTCCTCATTCCTCATTCTTATAATTTTTTCTTTACCATAACTTAGTTGCTCTCTTAATGCAGAAGAAGACAAACGAACAATCAATGTTTTATTTTGTAGCTTAACTTCTTGCGTGTAAGAAACCACACCTGGTCCCATCATTTTACTCCAGGCTTCGTCTATATGAATTTTCTGAAAACCTTTATTTAAATTACCTTCTTTAATATAACTTCCTAATAAGTCTTTCATTGAAAGACTATCGTTTTCTCTTTTTGCCATTTTCCCCCTTTTGTATCATTGCTAATAAAGTGATTTTTTACATTTAAATACCCCCTGTAATGACGACTTATAATTTGAAAATTTGATATTCTTGGTTGCTCTTTTTTATTACACTTTCGGTACGATCAAAATGAGTATCGGTGATAAAAATTTGCCCAAACGTATCGTTATTTACTAAATCTACAATTTGTGTCACTCTGTTTTCATCCAATTTATCAAAAATATCATCTAACAATAAAATCGGCGTAACATTTGATTGCTTTTTAATAAACTCAAACTGCGCAAGTTTCAATGCTATTAAATACGACTTTTGCTGCCCTTGAGATCCGAACTTTTTAATTGGATATTCTCCTATCTCAAAACTCAAATCATCTTTATGAATCCCTGATGATGTATACTGTAGCATCCTATCTTTCACTAAACTTTCCGCAAACAGATCTATTAAAGAAGTATCATGCAACTGACTCTTATAGCGCAGGTTAACCTCTTCTTTCGCACCAGATATAATCTGATGCTTTTCATTAAAAATAGGCACAAATTCCTCCAAAAAATCTTTTCTCTTTTTATAAATAACGTTTCCATATTCAACTAATTGCTCGTCATATACTTTTAAATTTAACGCGTCAAAAGTTCGGTTTGCTGCAAAATACTTTAACAATGCATTACGCTGACTTATAATCTTATTATACGAAATTAATCCTTGTAAATACTTCTTATCTTGCTGAGAAATAACACCATCAATAAATTTTCTTCGAGTTTCACTTCCTTCAACAATTAAATCTCTGTCGGCAGGGGAAACAATAACCAATGGTAATTGTCCAATATGTTCAGAAAACTTCTCATACGCCTTTCCGTTTCTTTTCAACATTTTTTTCTGACCTCTTTTTAAAGAACACAAAATTTTCTCATTTCTATCGCCTAATAAGTAATCTCCTTCGATCATAAAAAAGTCTTGTCCGTGACGAATATTTTGCCCAGCCACCGAATTAAAATAACTTTTCGCAAAAGATAAATAATAAATCGCATCCAACACATTGGTTTTACCGATTCCGTTATTACCAACAAAACAGTTTATTTTCTTCTGAAAATCAAAAGTTTGCGTTTTAATATTCTTAAAATTTACCAATGATATTTTCTGCAAATACATGAATGAGAATTGTTTCAAAAAAGAAAGCGCAAATTATCGAATTTTTTACGAATAATCGATTTTTAAAATCCAATTTAAAAAGCTATTTTTGTCGCCACTAATTTTCAAGCAATTATGGCTACATATAAAAAAAAGGGATACAAACCTAAGAAAGAAAAGTTTGCTCAAGAAGCAGAAGAAAACTTTGATGAATCTCAAAGTACTACTGCCGAAGTATTTAATACTTTGGATGAAACTGCTAATAAATCTGAACAATGGATTGAGAAGAACAGCAAACCTTTATTTTACGGATTGATTACTGTTGCTGCTTTAATTTTAGGATACTTAGCGTATACTAATTTTGTTTCAGAGCCAAATGAAAAAGAGGCTTCGAATGAATTAGCATATCCAAGAACTTTCTTTGACAAAGCAACTACATCTGCTGGTGCTGCCGCAGATTCTTTATATAACATCGGATTAACTGGTAGTGGTACTGGTAAATATGGTTTTATAGATATTGCTGATAGATTTAGCGGAACTAAAGCGGGGAACTTAGCAAATTATTATGCTGGTATTTCTTACTTAAAAATGAAAAAATATCAAGAAGCAATCGATTATTTAAGTGATTTTGATTCTAATGACGAATTATTAGGCCCAACTGCATTAGGTGCTATTGGTGATGCTTTTGCTGATATTGATCAAGAAAAAGATGCTTTAGAATACTATCAAAAAGCGGCTAATAAAAAAGACAATCAGTTTACTTCTCCTTTATTTTTATTCAAAGCAGCACAAACTGCAATGGCTTTAAAAGAATATAGTACTGCTGAAAAATTATATACGACCATTAAAGAAAAATATGCTAGTACCGATCAAGGTAGAGATATTGAAAAATATATCAATAGCGCAAAATATGCTCAATAATGGCAACAACAAATTTATCTTATTACGATAAAGCTTTAATCCCAAATGCGAAATCTTTTCGATTTGGGATTGTTGTTTCAGAATGGAATCCTGAAATTACAGGAAACCTGCACAATGGTGCCATTGAAACACTTTTAGATTGCGGAACTGAAGAAAACAATATTGTTTCTTGGAATGTACCAGGTAGTTTTGAATTGGTTTACGGATGTAAAAAAATGATCGAATCTCAAAAGGTAGATGCAGTTATTGCAATTGGAAATGTAATTCAAGGAGAAACTAAACATTTCGATTTTGTTTGTGACGGTGTTACTCAAGGAATTGTAGATTTAAATATTAAATACGATGTTCCTGTAATTTTCTGTGTATTAACAGATAATACCAAACAACAATCAATAGATCGTTCTGGTGGAAAACTAGGAAACAAAGGAATTGAATGTGCCGTAGCAGCGATTAAAATGGCAGCTATTAGAAACATTGATAAAAGATCAAGTTCATTAGGTTTTTAAGAACGACACAAAACAAAATATTTTCATTAAAAGAACCAAAACTTATATTGTTTTGGTTCTTTTTTTTAACTTTAATTTACAAATAATTTTTGACCACTTCTCTATAATTCAGTAACTTTGAATTTCGTCTTAATTTGGTGTGATTTTTGTTACACTATAGCATTCAAAAGAAGCAACATTTTATGGGATTTATTAAAAGAGAAAACAAAAAATTCGACTACAAGCCTACTTACTACAAAGGGGAAGGCAATCCGTATGAAGTAAAACATAAATTTGATAAATTTCGTACAACTGTTGGGAAATCAAAAGGGTTAAAAGGTAAATTTACCGATGCTTTTGACGAATTTAAAAGTGCTGAAAATGGTGGTTTCAACAGTACCATTTTAATCATAATTGCTATTTTTGTTCTTATGTTTTTATTCTTTATCGATTTTGATCTTTCTATCTTTTTATCTAAAAACGACTAATGTCTGACATTATACAATTACTTCCTGATCATGTTGCGAATCAAATTGCTGCTGGTGAAGTAGTACAACGCCCTGCTTCTGTAGTAAAAGAGTTAGTAGAAAACTCGATAGATGCTGGTGCTAGTTCTATCAAACTTTTAATAAAAGATGCTGGTAAAACGTTAATTCAAGTAATTGATAACGGTAAAGGCATGAGTACTACTGATGCTCGATTGAGTTTTGAACGTCATGCTACTTCAAAAATTAAAGATGCTCAAGATTTATTTAACTTAAATACCAAAGGTTTTCGTGGTGAAGCATTAGCATCTATTGCTGCTATTGCCCATGTTGAGTTAAAAACAAAACAAGAAAACGAAGAACTTGGTTCTCAAATAAAAATAGAAGGAAGTAAAATAGTTTCTCAAGAAGCTGTTTCGACTTCTAAAGGAACAAGTATTGCTGTTAAAAATTTATTTTACAACATACCTGCTCGACGAAATTTTTTAAAATCAGATACGATTGAAACGCGCCATATTGTTGATGAATTTCAAAGAGTAGCTTTAGCACATCCTGATATTTCATTTTTATTGCATCATAACAATAATGAAATTTATCATTTAAAAGGGAGCAACTTACGTAAAAGAATCGTGGCTATTTTTGGTGCTAAAATGAATGAAAAATTAGTCCCTATATCTGAACAAACTGATATTATTACCATAAATGGTTTTACGGCTAAACCTGAATTTGCAAAGAAAAAACGTGGAGAACAGTACTTTTTTGTAAACAATCGTTTTATAAAAAGTTCTTATTTAAACCATGCAGTTGTAAATGCTTTTGAAGGTTTGTTAGAATACGGCTCACATCCCTCTTATTTTTTATATTTAGAGGTTCCTCCGAATAGCATTGATATAAATATACACCCAACAAAAACAGAAATTAAGTTTGATAATGAAAAAGCATTGTATGCTATTTTACGCGCAACTGTTAAACATAGCTTGGGCCAATATAATGTAGCTCCTGTTTTAGATTTTGATAGAGATGCTACGTTAGACACACCCTATGGATACAGTAAAAAAAGCAGCGCTTCTTCTGTTCCTCCGATTACGGTAGACCCTAGTTTTAATCCATTTAAAACAGAAACGAGCTATCAACCAAGTACATCAAACAACTCAAATTCGGTAACTTATCAATCTAATTTCAAAAAAGACACAGGAGACTGGGAAGCTTTATATACCAATACTGAACCTTTAGAATCGGCAAAACAAGAACATCTTTTTGATTCTCATCAAGAAACAGAAACGGGAAAAACTTTTCAAATTCAAAAAAAATATTTACTGAGTTCTATTAAATCAGGAGTTGTTTTAATTAACCAATCACTAGCGCATCAACGTATTTTATATGAAGAGTTTCTAGAAAACATTACAGTAAAAGATGCGAGTAGCCAACAATTATTATTCCCTGTAAACATTTCTTTTTCTACTGCTGATATCGAAATGATCTACACTATAAAATCAGATTTAGAAAGTGCTGGTTTTATGTTTGATGAATTCACCAAAGAAAGTGTCGTTATTGGCGGAATACCTACTTCAATAACAGAAAGTCAAATAACATTAATTTTAGAGCAATTATTAGACGATATTAAATTAGAAGTACCTGAAGCTAGTTTTAGTCATTTTGATGTAATGGCGAAGTCTTTTGCCAAATCATTGGCTATAAAAACAGGAACCATTTTATCTGTTAAAGAACAAGAAAACTTAGTAGATGATTTATTTTCTTGTAAAGAACCAAACACCTCACCATTTGGTAAACCAACGTTTAAAACATTGACTTTAAACGAAATTGACACCATTTTTAATAAATAAAA
>CBDTZS010000183.1:0-6450 GCA_965364955.1 uncultured Tenacibaculum sp.
AATTATCTTTTCTTGTTCTTTTGTTTTTTCTTCCATCTCTTTTATTTTTCTATTTATATATTTTTTATGCTGCTTGTCTTCATATTTTTGTTGTTTACTTAACTGAACATATTCATTTCGACCAATCATTAGTCCCTTTAAAATATCTAAGCAATTTATAACATGGGTCTTTCTAAAATAAGAATCATTTTCTTTCATAGTTAACGAAGATTGTATCACAGAGATTAAACTTTCTTGATATATTGGTAATAGAGAAAGTTCCTTGTTAAACATTACTTTAAGATTTGAATTATTGTTCAATCCTATTTTTTTTTCATTCGGGGTGTAATTCATTTTTTGCGTTTTATTGCGTAGCGGAATAGCTACAGGTTAAATGCTTTCCAGAAAGCAAAAAGAGAAATTGCTAGTAAAGCGGTTAATATTATATAGTCTTTTCGTCTAAAATCTGAAATATCATTTTTACAATTATTTAATTATTGTTTTAAAAACTACTCCGTCCCCCCAGACGAAGTAGTAAATTAACTATGAAAAACGTGTTTTACTACTCGCGAGTAACTTGCTTTCTATTTTTTTAAGAGCGCTTCACGTTCAATTTTCTTCACGTTTAATTTCTCTTTTTTCTCTACTACGATTTCGTAAATGGTTTCTTCAATTACCTCATGTTGTTTACCGTTCATTACATTGGTGATCATAGAAGCAGAATGCTCTTTACCATGTTGATTAAAAAGCTCTTTTTCTCGTAAACGTTGCTTAACATTGCTTACATAACGAACTCCTATTATTTTTTTTATTCTTTTCTTGTCTGCTTTTGAAATCATAGAAACTCCCTATTTGTTTATTTAAAAGTTTGTGATACTTTAGTGATAGTTTAGTGACACAAACATAGTAATATAATTCTATTACATAATAATATATTTCTAATACTTTATGAAAACAAAAGAAAAAATCCGTCAATACCTCGTTTTTAAAGGGATTAGTATGAGTGAATTTTCTAGAAAAATTGGTGTTTCTAATAGGTTTTTAGCTTCAGACGGATCAATTATGTCGGATAAAATCAAATTAATTAGAAACATGTTTCTAGATTTAAGTATGGATTGGTTGCTGTTTGATGAAGGAGAAATGATAGTTTCATCTGAAGAAAAAATACCAGGAGAAAAAAAAACTACTGAATTTGGCAAAAACAAAACCCTTGCTGAACTTAATTTCTTAGCTGTAAATACTAAAGTTGATAATCTTAGTAGCGACTTTACGAAGTTTAAAAAGGAGTTTTTACAATTGATTGAAGAAAAATTAGATAAAGCTATTAAGAATAAAGAGGTTTAAAAAAATGATTTCTCAATTTAATACGGAATCCCGTAAATAAAATTGAAACTATAAATATAATTTTGAAAAATTAGATAAAACTATTAAAGAAAAAGAGTGAAACTGCTTTTATCCCATAAAAAATATGGATAAAAGGAGTGAAATTATTTATATGAGGAATTGGCTGTAATATAAAAAATGAACTATGAATTTAAAATACTTAGAAGAAGAAAGAATAAAACTCTGGAGTAAAGTTCTAGAATTAGAGAATGAAATTTCAAAAAAAACGAACGATTATGAAAAGGATGCCAAACAGTCTTCAAAAAAAGCATCTGAGTATAGAAATAGAAGTGACGAAGCCAAAGAAATTGCATTAAAAAATGCAGAGGAGTCAAAAAAGAAATTGGAATCTATTGATGAATTTCATAAATCTGTTATTGAATATAATGATTTAATAAAAAATATTTATTCCGAATCCAAAGAGCAAAATGATAGTTTAGAAATAATATTTAACAACGTTAGTAGTAAAAAAGAAAACTTAAATAACCAAATAGCAACTTTAGAAGAATATTTTGAAGATGAATCGTATTATGAAAACAAACTCAAAGAACAAGAATTACATTTTGAACAAGGAGAGGAAATAAACACAAAAATTGATGTTGTATATAAAACTATTTTAAATCGAAAAAAAGAAATTGACAAAGTTCAACTCGAAATTTTTGGTTATGACGAAATAATTGAAGATGCAGAGGGTGAAGAGATTGAAAATCACATAGATGGTTTAAAAGATGTTCTAGATAATAGTTATAATCAATTAGAAGAAGATTTAAGTTCCCTTAAAGATGAAGTCTTAACTGTCAAATCAGAAACGAATCAAGAATATAATGAATTTATCGAAAATTCAACATCAACTTTTAGCCTACAATTAAAATCTTGGAATTCCGAATATAAATCCATACTAAAAAAAATTGAAGACTTATTACCAAATGCTCTAACGACTGGTTTAAGTTATGCATATTCTGAGAAAAAAAAGTCAGAAGAAGATGATAGTATTAGATTGGCTAAGAAATTCAAAACAGCAACATACGGGTTGATTGGAGTATCTTTAATTCCTTTTTTGATAAGTATAATTTCTTTATATGATGGTAAAACTTTAGAAGAAGTTATTTTTACAATCCCGCGGTTAGTTCTTGCTATATTGCCTTTGTACATACCTGTTCTTTGGCTTGCATATTCATCTAATAAAAAATTGAATTTATCAAAAAGACTCATAGAGGAATATACACATAAAGAAGTTCTAAGTAAAACGTTTGAGGGTTTATCTACCCAAATTGGAAATATTAACGATAAAGACATATCAAATGAACTACGAACAAAACTCTTATTTAATATATTAAGTGTCAGTTCAGAGAATCCGGGTAAGTTAATTTCAGATTATAATAAGTCTGACCACCCTCTAATGGATACTTTAGAAAAAAGCGTGAAATTATCTGATGCAATTGATAATTTATCTAAAATCCCAGGTTTTGGCAATTTAACCGATAGATTATCAAAAAAATCAAAAAAAATTCTAAAAGAACAAGAAGCCAAAATCAAAAAAGGACTTGACTCGATCAGTAATGATGAAGACAAAGAAGAAGAGGCTGAATAATACTACTGTCAATACCATATAAAATTAATTGCTCGTTCTACTCTACTTACGAAATCCTCGCGGATTTTAAATTTGTGTTTTATTTACTAACTTTAGGGCTTAAAACACGAAAATAATCTTGTAGATAAACGTTAGTTACAATGTTAGAAAACTTTATGCTATAAAATAATGGGAAATAAATCAGATTGTAGATTTGTTGTTGAATGTGAAGGCAAGTTATTAAGACTTTTCTCTATAACTGAAAGAAAAAATTTTGACGTAGTTATAAAGCCTCAACAAGCTGAATTCTATCGAGACGCCGGCACAGAACATAATAATAAAAATCCAATAATAAAAAATCAAAAATATTCAATTCATTGTAGTAATTTAAGTACAACAAATATTAATGCAATAGTTCACACATTAGATTTATCTAGCGGGGAGACAAAAAAGACAAGAAATTACACTAAAGCTCTAAAAGAGAATAACCTCAGTGCTTTATTATACTTTGCTCGTTGTCCTGATTTGAATAACCCAAATTATCACACAGATAGAGAACGTAATCAGATAGTTAGCTTAGGGAACTATAACCCTAAAGAAGTAGTTTTATATTATATGATTATTGTTAGTAATAAAGATCAAACATTTAATGATTTGAATTTCCCTGATTTAGACTCATATACCTATTCCTTGAATAAATTTAATATTTCTGTGATATGGTCATTTGCACATATGCCATCTGATAACACTGGTGATAAATTACATTTATTATCTATTCCTACAGATAATATTCCAAAACCCATTAACCAAACTCAAGAAGGATTTACAAAAGAAAATGTAATTAATAATTTTAGAAGGTTTAGAGAATATTTAGATAACGATTTTAAGCAATTGCTTCTGAAAAGAAATCCTGAAATTGAAGAAAGTTTAAATCTTCTTTCGAAATTAGGTTTTAGTAAGAAAATGATTACCCATTAACTCATGTACAATAACCAACAACGTTTGTAATTAATTGTTGGTTTTAGCAAAATGACACAAAATTGTTAGTATCCTGTTAAATATTAATTCAACCCAAACAATAAATTATACCCTGTTTTTTTCTTGGGGCTTTTTTTTGCTTTTAATTCTTCTAATTCATTTTTTAAGGTAAGCAATTCGTAATATTTTTCAAATTCATTTAATTCTGGGTTTTTTTCAATTTCATTTATAGCTTTATTAATTTTCAGCAATTTCGATAAATCCATATTTCTTTTTAGGGAATAGTAAGTTAATACGAGTACGTCGTATAGTCTTAAAAGTTAGTAAAGGAATTTAAGGAGGGGAATGGGTAAGCTTATTTTCTTTTTGCTATTTCTTTAATTAGATCAAGCATTTCTTCTCTTTTCTCAGGCTTTGTGTTTTTAAAGGTAAATTTGGCTACTTCCATTAAGTTAGCCCTTAATTGTTCTTCTTTCGTCTTCTTATTCTTAAATAATAAATACATGGCCAAGAACACAAAGTAAGCAGAAGCAATAGTCATTAAATAATATACTGGTTTACTAAAATCTTGAAATTGTTGAAACATCCAAAAGAAGTAAAAAACACATACCGAAATAATAAAAGAGTGATAAATTTTAATACCGGTATTTAATCTTTCGTACCTAAATGAACGATAAAGATTAAATAATGCGTACAAAAAGAACCCTAGAAAAATACCAAACTCTTTTGAGAATATTTTAAGGGTTTTAAAACCAAAAACCTGTTCATTATTTTTGGCAGCATTAAATTTTTTAACTGCAATTTTCTTATTCTTATTTGCAGTTATATATTCTTCATAAACTGTAGATCCTTCTGCAAATTTCTTTACAGATTTTAATGCAGAAATATTTTCTTTATTTGCTTTTAAAACAAGCTCTTTTGTTATTTCATACTCATTAGAATGAGGTTTAATGAACTCAAAAGAATAGAAAACGATTCCGAAAAAAACGGATAACAATATGAATTTAAAGACTTTTTTAGTCTTCTGTAAGATCTGGGTCTTCGTCTCCACTTCCTGGTGCAATAATGTCTCCTTTATCGACTGCTTGTATTTTTTCTTTTTCATTTTCTGGAACTAAGTTGTTGTTATCTGTACAAGACATAAAACCTAAAACAACTACTAATGCTAGTACTTTAAGTGCATTTTTCATAATCAAACTATTTTTAAAAGTTAAGCTTTAAAAATACAATTAAAATACAAGCAATTAATATGTCTAAATTTTACTTCTTTAAGAATAATTCGGTTTTATGTTTTACAGCTATTAAAGCCAATTGTATGTTCGTTTTAACGCCTAATGTTTTTCGTAATCTTTCGGTATAGCTTCTAAATGTTGTTGGTTTTATATGCATTCTGTCACAAATATCTTCTTGCTCAAAACCTTCAACTAAAAACCGCAATACTTCGGTTTCTTTTTTAGATAACATATCAGTAATTAATAATTGATTAGGGTTTTCTAATTTCATATCAACAACAGTATCTCTAGCTAAGTCAGAGAAGTATGTTTTACCCTTGTAAACAGCTTTTACTGCATCTACAATACAATAAGCTGATTCTTCTTTTAAAACGTATCCTTTGGCACCTAAATCAATTGAAGTACTAATAGAAACGGCATCGCAATAACTAGTAACCATTATTGTTTTTACGTTACTCTTGGTTTTCTTTAAATGTTTTAAAACATCGAATCCGTTATAAAAAGGCATTGAAATGTCTAACAACAAAACATCGCAATAATTATTGTCTAACCAATCGATTAAACCGTGACCGTTAGTGGAGGAACCAACAACATTAATTCCTTCAGCATTCATCATCGCTTTATAGCCTTCAATAACTACAGGATGATCATCTACTAAAAATAGTTTCATTCTTTTTCTGCTAATTTTCACAAATGTATATGATTCAGTTAATTAAAATTGTGGACGTATGTCGCAAATGATAAAAAAGTGATAGTTTTGTGATAATAAAGTAATAGTTTTGTGATAATTAAGGGTTTTAAACGTGCTTTTGTTTCTCAAAACGGCGTAATGATATGTTTCAATTAATATGACAATAAAAGAAAGGATTTTAGAATTTGTAAAAAAAGAAGAACGCTTTAAAAGAGATTTCTTTAAAAAAACAGGTTTAAAATATAGCAACTATACCGGGATTAATAAAAACACCGATGTTTCGGCGAATTCTTTAGCTATTATCTTAAAAAGTTATCCGAATGCAGATATTCATTGGTTAATTACAGGTAACAAAACCCTTATAAATAAAGAGTAAAACAAATGCTGGAGCGTGTCAAATACGTGTCACGAAAAATTGAAAATTAACATGTTTTAGAGTGTTAAATAGCTGATTTTAAGCTGGTTGGTTTTAAGAGAAATGTTAAAAAACCTTGAAAAGAGTTCGAGTCTCTTTGCCCGTACAGATTTCAATAAAAAGCCTTAACTAATTAATAGTTAAGGCTTTTGTTTTTTAGGAACTAGCCCTATTTTTATTTTGATAGTTTTATAAAAGTATT
>CBDTZS010000184.1:0-6392 GCA_965364955.1 uncultured Tenacibaculum sp.
TCCAGTCTTTCTTTATACCGACTTCTTTAAAATTGTGCTTTGCAAATAAATATATGCTATTTTTATTATCAGAAGCAATATTTGCATACAGCTGATGTACTTGTATATGTGTAAAACAATATTGAATTAATAATAGTAGAGCTTCAGAAGCAAATCCATTTTTTTGATAATCCGGATGAATTAAAATTCCGATACCTGCTCTTTTATGTAGAGGATTGAAATCAAAAAGATCAATCATTCCAATAGCATTTTTACTTTTATTATCTTCAATAACTAAGCGTAACTGTTTGGCTTCATAAATATCTAAATGCGCATTTTCTAAATATTGCTTTAAAATAAATTTTGAAAACGGAGCTTGCGTGTGGCTAACTTCCCAAAAAGATTCGTTGTTTTCTATTTTAAAAAGAAAACCTAAGTCTTCTGGTTCGAGAGCTCTTAAATTTATATGTGTACCTTTTAAAGTATTCATTACAGTTCAATTTCTCCTTTAAACACACAAATAGCAGGTCCTTTTAGAAAAATATTAGCATAATTTCCATTTTCCTCTTCAAAACTAACTTCTAATAAGCCACCTTCAACAGGCAAGTTAATTGAATTTTTAGTTGTTTTTTTTGTCGCATGCATTGCAATTGCAACAGCAGTAACACCTGTGCCACAAGCTAAAGTTTCATCTTCTACACCTTTTTCGTAAGTTCTAACTCTAAATGTATTTTCGTTTAGTTGTTCTACAAAATTGACATTACTTCCTTCTTTACCATAGGTGTTGTTTCGAATATTTCTCCCTTTTTCAAAAACAGGGAAATTATCTAAACTATTTACCATTTCAACATGATGTTGTGTGCCTGTGTTAGCAAAAGTATATCCGTCATTTAGTATTACTTCATTAACATCTATCATGTGTAATGAAATAATATCATTATTTATTTCAGCATAATGACTGCCATCAAAAGCTGTAAAAGTTGTTTTAGAGTCAATTATATTTAATTTTTTAGCAAAAGCAACAGCACATCTACCACCATTACCACACATGGTTTCACTACCATCGGCATTAAAGTAAATCATTTTAAAATCAGTCGCAGTATCATTCTCTAAAAGAATTAATCCATCTGCTCCAATACCAAAATGTCTATCACATAATTTAGTAACTACATCAATGTTATTTTTTGGAAAGGTTTTTGTACGATTATCGATTATAATAAAGTCGTTTCCCGTTCCTTGATATTTGTAAAAAGTCAAACTCATAGAAGGCAAAGATACATATTTTCTTAAGGAATTAGAAGTGTTAAAGAGCGGTTAAAGTCAGTTAAATGAAGTTAAACAAATTTGTTGAGAATGTTAAAATAGTATATTTGAAATATTAAATTCTGTAAGAATATGAAAAAAATAATAGGAACATTAGGAATCGCTTTTTTTGGTGGTGTAATAGCACTTTCAGGATATAAAATAGCAATTGAAAAACAGCAAGTAGTTGTTGAGAAAAATATAGCACCTATAGTACAAACAGTAAATGCAAATTATACACCAACAGTTATAAATTCGTCATCTACACCAACTGATTTTACTGAAGCGGCAGATAAAACGGTACACGCTGTGGTACACGTTAAAAATACCGCGGTAAGAACGCAGCAAAATCCGTATGCTCAAATTTTTGGAAGAAATGGAACAAGAAAATTTCAACAAGTAGGAACGGGGAGTGGAGTTATAATTTCGCCTGACGGTTATATAGTTACAAATAACCATGTAATAGAAGGAGCAAATGAAATTGAAATAACATTAAATAATCGTAAAAAATTAAAAGCTGTTTTAATTGGTACAGATAAAAGTAATGATATCGCTTTATTAAAAGTTGAAACAGATGAAGATTTACCCTATTTGCCTTTCGGTAATTCTGACAATGCAAAAATTGGAGAATGGGTATTAGCAGTTGGTAATCCTTATAATTTAACATCTACAGTTACAGCGGGTATTGTTAGTGCAAAAGGAAGAGATTTAGATGGTAATAGAAATGTTGAAGCTTTTATTCAAACAGATGCAGCAGTAAATCCGGGTAATAGTGGAGGTGCATTAGTAAATACCAGAGGAGAATTAATAGGGATAAATACGGCAATTTCATCAAAAACAGGTTCATTTATAGGATATTCGTTTGCAGTACCTTCTAATATCGCTAAAAAAGTAGTAGATGATTTATTAGAATTTGGCTCGGTACAAGAAGCTATAATTGGAATAAATATAGATACTTCAGTTAAAGATATTGAAGGTGTAAAAATAGGTGAAATAGAAAACGATAGTGAAGCTATAAAAGCAGGTTTACTAGAAGGAGATGTTATAACAAAAGTAAATAATATTAAAATTTCTAAATTTTCAGATTTAAAAGGTCAGTTAACGGCAAAACGCCCTGGTGAATATGTAAATTTAACAGTGACTAGAGATGGTGAAGATTTAATGAAAACGGTTAGATTGAGTAAAAAAAGTACGTTTACATCATTTTCTTTTGGGGTACAATTAAAAGATTTAACAACTGAAGAACGAAAAAAACATAATTTAAAAGGAGGTGCTAAAATTACAGCAACCAATAATAAAGGTTTCGAGTATTATAAAGTAGGAGTGGGTTATATTTTAACGAAAATCAATGGTAAAGAAGTTAATAGTGCTTCTGAAGCTGTTTTAATTATAGATACGTATACAGGAAAAAAACAAATGTATTTAGAATTGATTGGTCCAGGGGGGAAGTTAGAGCGATATAGATTTTAAAACATCAAAAAAACAACATTAAATCTCTTTGAAAATTAATTTTTGAAGAGATTTTTATTTTGTAAAATTCTTACGAAATGGTTTGAAATACCTATTTTTGCAGCAAATTTTTAAAATTTAGTTAACACACAACTATGTCAACAATAACAAATTACGAAAAAGAAGTAGTAAGTCAAGCGCAAGTTAGACGAGCTACGGTTGAGTTTATTAATATCGTTAATGATTTATGGTACGATAAATCAATAGAATTAGTTTTATTTAGAAATCAGTTAGTAGATAAAAGAGCTAGTGAGGTTTTAAATTTAATTGATTATGCGAAAGAATTTGTCGCAAAACCAATTTCAATTAATGATGCTTTAGAGATCGCAAAAGCGATACAAGCGATTGATTTACCAGCATCAAAATTAGATATAGGTAAGTTAGCATACGAGTATCATTTACAAGATGATGCTACTACAGATAAATTAGCTTTTGTACAAAATCAACTAAAAGATGCTACAGAAGCAGAAACTATTCAACCCAAAGATGTTGTTTTATATGGTTTTGGACGTATCGGTCGTTTATTAGCTCGTGAGTTAATGAGTAAAATGGGTAAAGGTTCTCAATTAAGATTAAGAGCTGTAGTTACTCGTGGAGAAATTAATGAAGCAGTATTAGAAAAAAGAGCATCATTATTAAGTATTGATTCAGTTCATGGAGATTTCTTAGGTACTGTTCAAGTTGATGTAGACAATAATGCATTGATAATTAACGGAACTACTGTATATATGATTTCTGCAAAGAAACCAGAAGATATTGATTATACAGCTTACGGAATTAACGATGCGTTAATTATAGATAACACAGGAGCTTTTAAAGATAAAGAAGCATTAAGTCGTCATTTAGTACCAAACGGAGCAAGTAAAGTGTTGTTAACTGCACCAGGAAAAGGAATTCCAAATATTGTACACGGGGTAAATCATTCAGAACACAGTCCTGATAATGTCGATATATTCTCTGCAGCTTCATGTACTACGAATGCCATTACACCAGTATTAAAAGTATTAGAAGATAACTTCGGAATAAAAAAAGGACACTTAGAAACTATTCATGCATATACTAACGATCAAAACTTAGTAGATAATATGCATAGTAAATACCGTAGAGGTAGAGCAGCAGCTTTAAATATGGTAATTACTGAAACAGGAGCAGGTAAAGCAGTAGCAAAAGCATTACCGGTTTTAGAAGGTAAGTTAACATCAAATGCTATTCGTGTACCAGTTCCGAACGGGTCGTTAGCAATTTTAAACCTACAGTTAAACTCTACAACAACTGTTGATGCAATAAATGCTATTATGAAGCAATATGCTTTGGAAGGTGATTTAGTAGAACAAATTCAATATTCGATAAGTAATGAATTAGTCTCTTCTGATATCGTAGGTACTACAGCTCCATCAATTTTTGATAGTAAAGCAACGATTGCAGACGGAGACACTATTGTGATATATGTTTGGTATGATAATGAATATGGATATTCTCATCAAGTGATGCGTTTAGCGAAGCATATTGCTAAAGTGCGTCGTTATACCTACTATTAACATAGTATAATAAATTATTGAAAAGGACCCGAAACATTTTTTTGTTTCGGGTCCTTTCGTTATATTTGGATACATTAACTCTATAACCCCCTAATTATGAGAAAATTATCCTTAGCTCTTTTGTTGTTCCTTAGTGTAACATCAATATCTTTTTCCCAAGAAATTAATGAATTAGATTTTTTAACATCAGGTAAATGGCTAGTAGAGTCAGTCCAGATTGGTGAAGAAGTTCAAGAATTCCCAGAGAATAGTAGCTGGATGATTTTTCATGCTGATGGAAAGTATGAAGTTATGATGAGTGATAATGAAAAAAAAGGTAATTGGAAGCTTGAAGAAACTACTAAGGTAATCAGGTTTGAAGGAGATGATGGAGATTTAGGAGGCGGTTTAAAAATTGAATTATTGAATAAAAAAGAGCTTTTATTCTCTGCTACAGAAAGTGAAATTGTTTATACCATGAAGTTAAGAAAGTAATATAAAATACATATGTTAGAATTAAACCGAAGCTAAAGCTTCGGTTTTTTAGTTTTTAATAAAACTAAAAAACCGATTGGTTGATAGGGTATTATATAAATAAGTAATCAATAAATAGATTGAGAAAATAGTATTATTTACTAAAGTTTTTAGATTTAGAGGTATTTAATAAAAAACTTATAACTTATGTTACCAACCATACATAAATTAATACCATTTGCACATAAACTGTTTTAGAGAATATTATTATAGTGCATATTTGCACTATAATACATAATGCACAAGGGAAATCATATTTGATAAATTGGGGAATTAATCAATAATGAAATTTTAAAAAAACATCACTTTCTTAAAGTGATGTTTTTTTTGTTTTAAATAGTACTTAATCTTAAAGAGGTGACAAGTATCAAATGAGAGTAATAATACCAAAAGCTATGTGATTTAAGTATTACGCGGGTTTGAATAGAAAGGATTTAAAATGTTGAAATTTATATTTTTAGATTACGCTACAACTTTTGATATTGGCCGGTTAATACCTAATTTTTTTCCTTAATTTAGCATCAAAATTTTAAAAATGAAATCACTTTTTTCTTCACTTTTAATTGTAATGATGATGACAACAGTTAACTCACAATCAAAATTACCGTATAACGAAATTCCAGAAGCAGCTAAAGAATTCACAGCAGGGACAGTAGCCAGTAGAATGGTAGACGGATTAGGTTTTCGTTATTATTGGGCAACAGAAGGTTTAGTTGAAAAAGATTTAGCTTTTAAGCCTAATGAAGTAGCAAGAACGACAGCAGAAACGATAGATCATATTTTGGGGTTATCTCAAGTAACTCTTAATGCTGTACTAAATAAACCGAATGGAGAAAAGCAACCAAAAATGACGTTTGCTGAAAAACGTAAAAAAACATTAGAAAATTTTAAAAAAGCAAGTGCTATTTTAAGAGTAAGTAAAGATTTATCACAATACAAAATCATTTTTGGAGAAAAAGAGTATCCGTTTTGGAATGCTATAAACGGACCAATTGCTGATGCTCTTTGGCATACAGGCCAAATAGTCTCTTTTCGTCGTTCTTCAGGAAATCCATTCCCAAAAGGAGTAAGTGTATTAACAGGGAAAGTTAGAAAGTAGATGAAGAAAAATGGAATGTTAGTAGCTTTAATGGAGGAGTATAAAAGAGCTACAATTGATTATATAGCTATTTTAAAAAGTATTTCTCAAGAAGAATTTTCTAAAATCAGAGATGAGAAATCGGAAGATCTAAATTGTAAATCAATACAAACGGTTACATTTCACCTGATTCAATCAGGTTATACATATGCAAATTATATTCAATCTATAAGTATTAATAACTGGTTAGAGTATGACCAAGAAGTTAATTCTACAGAAAAAGGAATTGAAGAGATAGATAAAATGTTCAAGTATACGGAGCAATCATTTAATGATAATTGGTACAAATCAAACAAGGAATTAGAAGAGTATTTTTTTGAAACCAGATGGAAAGTTACTTATGATTTAGAACAATTATTAGAACATGTTATTGTACATGTTTTAAGACATCGAAGACAAATCGAGAAATTTTT
>CBDTZS010000185.1:0-6302 GCA_965364955.1 uncultured Tenacibaculum sp.
AACTCGTTAATCCCACTATATCACTGGGATTAACGAGTTTTGTTTTGTGAAAAAACTCTTGTTTTGGCAAATAAATTAAGAATATCTTATTTTTTTATTATATTTACCGAATAAATGATAAAATATTAAGATTTTTTTAATAAAATATTATTTATTTTAACTAACTAACTTAAACCCTTCAAAAATGAAACACAAGTATTTTAAAACTGTGTTTTTGTCTTCTTTTTTATTGGCAGGATTGTCTTCAATCAATGCACAAGAAAGTAGAGGATTAAAACAAATTAAATTCGAGAATTCTTCTAAAATGTCTTTACAGAAGGCTCCGGATTTAATTAGAAAAAAGTTGAAATTAACATTTAATGACAACTTGCAAAAAATTAAATCTGAAGTTGATGACTTAGGATTTACTCATGAAAAATTCCAACAAAAATTTAAAGGAGTAAAAGTTGAATTTGGAACTTATACAGCGCACGCAAAGAATAGTACATTAAGAACTATGGATGGTGAGTTATATGATGTTGGTAAAGTAAATATTTCTCCAAAATTATCTAAGCAAGCAGCTTTTAAAAGAGCGATAGCGCATACAGGAGCTCAAAAATATCTTTGGGAGCTTCCAAAAGAAGCTAAAAGCTTAGGTAACTATAAAAAACCAGAAGGAGAGTTATTAATTCTTCCAAGAGAAGTTATAGGAACAAAATCAGCAAGATTAGCTTATAAATTTGATATCTATACAACAAAACCTTTAAGTAGAGGAGATTTATATATAGATGCTCATACGGGTGAAGCGTTGTTTTTTAATGCTACGATTAAGCATTTAGATGAACATGCGCATTCTTCTAAAAATTTAGGAACAGTTAGTAATTTAGGAGCAAAATTTATTGAAGCATTAGCTACAGGTAATGCAGCAACTAGGTATAGCGGTACAAAATCTATTACTACTAGATTAGTAAGTGGTAGTTATGCATTAAGAGACAACACTAGAGGTGGTGGAATTAACACTTATAATAGTGGAGGTCAACCAAGTTACCCAACAACGAACTTTACAGATTCTGATAATAACTGGACAGCAGCTGAATTTAACAATTCTGCAAAAGACAATGCCGCTTTAGACGCACATTGGGGAGCTGAAATGACCTATGATTATTTTCAATCGAAACACAGTAGAAATAGTTATAATGGATCTGGAGCAGCTATAAATAGTTATGTACACTATGATGATGTAGCTGGAGGACTTGGTTATGATAACGCATTTTGGAACGGATCTGTAATGACTTATGGTGATGGAACTTCTAATGGTAGTGAAGGAAACGGGAATTTTGATGCTTTAACATCTATTGATGTGGCAGCACACGAAATAGGTCATGCTGTTTGTTCTAATACAGCTAATTTAGCATACCAAAGAGAATCTGGAGGATTAAATGAAGGATTTTCTGATATTTGGGGAGCTGCTGTAGAGCACTTTGCAAAAGGAAATGGAAATGATCTTGCGCCAGCTGCTTCAGTTTGGCTAATTGGAGACGAAATAGATAGACGTAGCGGTTCTTCTGCTTTACGTTCTATGAGTAATCCTAATGATAGAGGACAACCAGATACTTATGGAGGTACAAACTGGAAAGAACCTAATTGTGGTACACCAACAAGATCTAATGATTATTGTGGAGTACATACAAATTCAGGAGTATTAAACTACTGGTTTTATTTATTAACTGTAGGTGGTTCAGGAACAAATGATGTGAATAACGCATTTAATGTTGTTGGAATAGGGATGACAAAAGCAGCTAAAGTTTCTTACCGTTTAGAGACAAATTATTTATCTGCAAATTCAACGTTTGCAAATGCAAGAACAGGTTCTATTACAGCAGCTACAGATTTATATGGAGCAAATAGTAATGAAGTAAAATCGGTTACTAATGCGTGGCATGCAGTAGGAGTAGGCGCTAAGTTTGTTGAAGTTTGTGCTTTAGCAGCACCTTCTAACTTTGCAGGATCTAGTATTAATGATAATGGATTTACATTAACATGGTCTTCAGTTTCAGGAGCAGCATCTTATACAGTAACTGCTAATGGTACTTCTAGTACTGTAAACGGAACATCTAAAGCGATTACAGGTTTAGCAGCTGGGACAGCATATGCTTGTACTATAAAAGCTAATTGTTCTTCAGGAGGTAGTGGAACGGTATCAAATGTATCAGTTACTACAACAGGTACAGCACCAGTAAACTATTGTACATCTAAAGGAAATAGTGTAAGTGATGAATATATTCAGAAAGTAGTATTAGGAACTATTAATAATACTTCAACTGGAGGAAACGGATATTCAGATCATACATCAGTATCAACGAACTTAACAAAAGGAGAGTCAAATACAATTACTATTACTCCGAAATGGACAGGGACTGTTTATAGTGAAGGGTATGGAGTTTGGATTGATTATAATAAGGATGGAGATTTCTCTGATGCTGGTGAAACAGTTTGGACGAAAGCTACTTCTAAAACTACCCCAGTAAGTGGAACATTTACGGTACCGTCTTCAGCTTCAAACGGAGCAACAAGAATGCGTGTTGTTTTAAAGTATAACGCAACACCAACTGCTTGTGAAGCTTCTTTTTCTTATGGAGAAGTAGAAGACTATACAGTTGTAATAGGGTCTGCTCAAGCAGATACTACTGCACCAAGTGCACCAAGTAGCTTAGCAGCTTCTAGTATTGAGTTAACTACTTTAACATTAAATTGGTCAGCTTCAACAGATAATGTTGCGGTAACAGGTTATAATGTTTATCAAGGTTCTACTAATTTAGGATCAACGACAAGTACATCTTCAAATATTACAGGCTTAACAGCAGGTACTGCTTATACGTTCTCTGTAAGAGCAAAAGATGCAGCAGGTAATGTATCTTCTGCAAGTAATGTAGTAAATGTAACTACAAAATCTCCAGATACTACTGCACCAAGTGCACCAAGTAGTTTGGCAGCATCTAGTATTACACAAACTACAGCGACATTAAATTGGTCAGCTTCAACAGATAATGTAGCGGTAACAGGGTATGAAGTATTTAAAGGTTCTACTAGTGTTGGTTCTGTTTCAGGGACATCAACAAACGTAACAGGTTTAACAGCGAATACTTCTTATACATATACTGTAAAAGCAAAAGATGCAGCAGGAAATGTATCATCTGCAAGTAATGCAGTAACTTTTACAACCTTATCTAATCAGGTTTCTTACTGTACTTCAAAAGGAACGAGAGTTACTTATGAGTGGATAGATTATGTATCATTCGGAGGAATGACTAATACTACAGGAGCCAATGGAGGATATGGAGATTTCACATCAAAAGTAGCAAACGTAGCATTAGGAAGTACAAATCAGTTAGTGGTAAGTGCAGGATTTACAAGTACAGCATATAACGAGTACTTTACAGTTTGGATAGATTATAATGGAGATGGAGATTTTACAGATGCAGGAGAACAAGTTACTACAGGTAACTCTTCAAGCGCATCAAATAGAACTGCAAACATTGTTATACCATCAAATGCAACATTAGGACAAACAAGAATGCGTGTTTCAATGAAGTATAATTCGGTATCAACATCTTGTGAGGCTAACTTAGGAGATGGAGAGGTAGAAGATTATACTGTTAATATTACTGCAGCATCAGTAAACGGAATATCAGGAGATATATCAGGAGAAAGCATTGAAAGTCAAGAAGGATTCGGCTTAATAGCATATCCTAATCCATCTGTAGATTTTATAAAAGTTAAGTTAGCGTCTAAAGCGAATAACATGACGTATAAGATTGTAAACGTAATAGGAAGAGTTGTACAAACTGGTCGTTTAGATTCTTCTAATATTAACGTTACAAACCTTACTACAGGAATGTATATTTTAGAAGTTAATGATGGTCAAAAATTATTAACAACTAAGTTATTGAAGAAATAATAAGAGTTTTTTTTCGAGGAAAGTTTTAAGGAATAAAAACCTTAGCTATCGCCTTGCGATTAAATAAATTAAACCCGAGCATTTGCTCGGGTTTTTTGTTTCTTTGCGTAAAATTTAGAAGATGAATTACCTATCGGTTGAAAACATAGCAAAAGCGTACGGAGAAAAAGTGTTATTTGATGACATTTCTTTCGGAATAAACAAAGATCAAAAAATAGCTTTTGTTGCTAAAAACGGAAGTGGTAAAACGTCTATTTTAAATATTATAGCAGGGCTAGATGAAGCAGATTCTGGGCAAGTTGTTTGTAGGAAAGACATTGACATCGCTTATTTATCGCAAGCAGATAACCTAAATCCTGATTTAACGATTGAAGAAACTATTTTTTCTACCGATAATAAGATTTTATCAGTAATAAAGCAATATGATAAAGCAGTAGAAAATCCTGATAATGCAGATGCGTTTCAAGAAGCTTTTGAGCTAATGGAACAATACAATGCGTGGGATTTCGAAACGCAATACAAGCAAATTTTATCGAAGTTAAAATTAGAAGATCTTCAGTTAAAAGTAGGAAAGCTTTCTGGTGGACAAAAGAAACGGTTGGCATTGGCTATCGTACTTATTAAAAAACCAGATTTATTAATTTTAGATGAGCCTACCAATCATTTAGATTTAGAAATGATTGAATGGTTAGAAGCATTTTTTGCTAAAGAAAAGATAACCTTGTTTATGGTTACGCATGACCGTTATTTCTTAGAACGTGTATGTAATGAAATTATCGAATTAGACGAAGGTAAACTATATAAGTACAAAGGAAATTATTCATATTACCTACAAAATAAAGAAGAACGATTAGCGCTTGAAGCGACCAATTTAGGAAAAGCAAAAAGTTTATTTAAAAAAGAATTAGATTGGATGCGCCGCCAACCAAAGGCACGTACTACAAAATCTAAATCTCGTATTGAAGATTTTAATCAAATTAAAGATAAAGCACACCAGCGACGTAACGAGCATGAAGTGCAGTTAGAAATTAACATGGAGCGTTTAGGAAGCAAAATTTTGGAGCTTCATAAAATGAAAAAATCGTTTGATGACAAAGTAATTTTAGATGGCTTTGATTATGTTTTTAAACGAGGAGAACGTATCGGTATTATAGGTAAAAACGGTACAGGTAAATCTTCTTTTTTAAATATGCTAACAGGAGCTATCGAATTAGATGGCGGAAAAGTTACTGTAGGAGAAACGGTTAAGTTTGGATACTATACGCAGAACGGAATTGTTATAAAACCTGGGCAAAAAGTAATTGAAGTAGTTAAAGAATTTGGAGAATACATTCCGTTATCGAAAGGGCGTAAAATATCTGCAAGTCAATTATTAGAACGCTTTCTTTTTGACAAAAAAAAGCAATACGATTTTGTAGAAAAATTAAGTGGAGGAGAACAAAAGCGACTGTATTTATGTGCGGTGTTAATTCAGAATCCTAATTTCTTAATTTTAGATGAACCTACTAATGATTTAGATGTTGTAACACTAAATGTATTAGAAAACTTTTTATTAGATTATCCTGGTAACTTAATGGTGGTTTCTCACGACCGTTATTTTATGGATAAAATTGTAGATAATTTATTTGTGTTTAGAGGCGAAGGGCAAATTGATAACTTCCCTGGTAATTACTCTGATTTTAGAGCTTATGAAGACTCTAAGGTAAAAGAAGCAAGAGAAGTAAAGAAAGAAGCTGTAAAACCTGTTAAAGCAGCTAAGAAAGTAGCTTTAAGTTTTGATGAGAAACGCGAATGGGGTTTATTAGAAAAAGATATTGAAAGACTTCAGAAAAACAGAAAAAATATTGAAAAAAAATTCAATAGTGGTTCGTTTTTACCTGAAGAGATTAATGATAAATCTAAAGAGCTTCAAGAAACAATAGATAGTTTAGAAACAAAAGAAGAACGTTGGTTCGAACTTTCTATGAAAATAGAAGGAGAATAGTGTTTTTTTCTTAACACACGTGTTTTAACGTGTGGGATATAAAATTTACTATTACTTTTTAGTTAAAAATAAAAACAGCAATTAAGTACAAACCATAATGTTTGTGCTTAATTGCTGTTTTTTTATATACTGTGTTGTAGTTTGTCTTAATTATTCAACGATTTATTACTAATTTATTTTTTAGCTATTTAAATAAAACAGTGTCTCCTTTTATTGATTATTTTAATTTCAATTTGTTTTGAATACAGTACCCTTTTTTATCTTCTCCATCACTTGTACAACCAAAAACAAATTTTCGATGTTCAAATGTTCCATTACTTAAAAGATGTAAGCGACCTCCATTGTTAAATTCACTGTATGAGTATTTTAATGTGTCAATTT
>CBDTZS010000186.1:0-6266 GCA_965364955.1 uncultured Tenacibaculum sp.
AAATAGATATATTTTTTTCACCCAGTCTGATGTTAAAAAAGCAGAAAAAGTTGTCGTTAAGACGGTAAAAAAAGATATCAAATTAGTTCAGAGCGGTAATCCCCTTAAAATCGCATCTGCTATCGCAAGAATTACTCCCATCGGTGCTGTATTATCGTTAGCAGAACAGACTAAATTGGGTAAATCAATTAAAAAAACAGTCGTTAAAAGTGTAGAAAAATCAGCTAAATCAATTAAAAAAACAGGCAAAAGTATAGGTAAAACTGTCAAAAAAACAGTAAAAAAAGATATCAAATTAGTTAAGAGCGGTAATCCCCTCAAAATCGCAGCAGCAATAGCAAGAATTACCCCAATTGGTGCAGCATTATCATTAGCAGAACAGACTAAATTAGGTAAATCACTTAAAAAAAAAGTTAGAAAAGGTATTGAAAAGACATCAGTAGGGGAATTTTTCTCAGACAGTATAAAATCAGCAGCAGATATAAATGTCGCTGAAAAAATAGCAAAAGAAACTTCTAAGGCTTTTCATAAAATACATCCAAAAGGTAAAAAGAAATTCAAACATTTACATTCAAGAGATAAACACATAGTTCAACAAATTAAAACAGAAAGAGATAGATTATTACACAAACTCCCCCATCAACATCTCGGAACTTCTCCACAAGAAACCTTCATTGAAGTTAATGATGAAACAGATATTGATGTTAGTGGTCATACATCGGAATCTTTACAACAAACTTTGGATACTATGAGAAATTTTAACAATATGCTTGATCAAGCTATGACTGTATCTGAACTTCCAGGTATAGATTTAGAAGGACACGACGATACAGACGACACAGATGAAGAAGAAGAAACAGATGAAGAAACAGATGAAGAAGAAGAATTTGAAGATGAATAAATTATTTGTATTTATATTTATTACGAAACCCACACCAAAATTATTTACTATCGCGTTATTGTAATAAAAATAAAAATTAATTAATTTCTTTATATTTCTAAACAGTGATATATGGAAAAAAGAGAAATTGTATTTATATATTTTGATAAAAAAATTTATGATAGCCAGAATTCTCGTAAGTATTTAGTTAAACATAAGTTAAATCCCGTTAGTAGAGTCCAAACTGTGGATAAATTCGGAGGTAAATATTTGATATATACAGTTAAAGATACAAGATTATTTACAGATTTCTTAGGTTCTGATGTTAAAGAGGATATTTATTCAGTATCAGGGATAAAAAAAAAAATAAAAAAAATAATTGTAAAGTAAATTATATAGATATGTTTATATCAAAAATGTCTTTCACTTTTAATATAAAACCGATGTCATATTATGCATATATGAAGCAAAATAGATTCAGAAAATACATTAGCAAAGATGGTAAGCAATATGTAAAAATAATTCGGGAACAACTGGAATTACAAATGAAAACACAGAATTTAAGTGTATCTACTGAAAAATGTGAGTTATATATCAATTTCTTTTTTGACAATAAAAGAAAAAATGATTTGGATAATATGGTTAAGCCGTTATTAGATGCTATAACTGGGATATTGTTTGAAGATGACAAATTAATTTACAAATTAGTTATATGTAAAAAAGATGGATTGAAATATAATAAAATCGTGATAACACATCTCCCTTTAAGTATTGAGAAACCCCAATTTATGGATATGGCTGGGGCTCTAAAAAAATAAAAAAAAAAACACAACGGCATTCTATGGTCGCTTCGCTCCAAAATGATATCATCTCCTCGCTCCGCTCGGCTTCTCAAATAATAAATATTTTGTCAAAAGGTTCAAAAAAAAGGGTTTAATACTTTTAATACTTGTAATACTTGTACTATTAAAACTATCAAAACTATCAAAACTATCAAAACTATTATTGCTATAACTTCTAAGGATTTTTACTTTTATTTTTTCTCAGATTTTACCATATCCACCTTTTTCTATTATTTATTAATTAAATGATAAATATATCGGGAAAAAAAATGAGATAAGGATAATAATATATTATAATATAAATGGCTCAAATCAATATAAAAACTTCTTTAACCGATAAAACTTTAACATTTATATCTATAACTGACTTATATACCGATTTAACTAAGGATTTAACTAAACCTAAAAGTTATTATGAGTGGTATGATAGTAATAAAATAGATTTTATTAAACCAGTTATTGACATAGATATAGTTAAAAGAACTGATAAACAATTAAAAGGTATTGATGATGAAGATGTTATTGAAAAAACCAAAACTGCAATGAAAAAAATATTTGGAGACGATATTAACGTCATATATTCAACAGATCATAGAAGATATAGAAAAATTGGTAAATCATATGATGAATCAAAAAAATCATACCATTTTATCATAAATAACAAAAAAATTAATCCAAAAGTTTTAGGTAAAATTATGAGGAAAAACAAGAATGAATTTAAAGATTATAAAATAGATACCTCCATATATCGTAATGGAGAAAATAAATTTAGATTACCATTAACTGCAAAAGAAACTGAAACAAGAACAAAAAGGAAGAAAAATTTATTTATGAAAATGGAAGGAGAGCAAACCGAGCAAAATTTTAATAATTTTTGTTTAACCTTAACAGAAGGATTAGATGAATTAAATATTGAAATAGAAGAGGAAAAAGTTGAAAAGAAAGAAGAAGAAAATTTATATGAGGACGACGACGTCTTGAAAAATATAAAATTTGTTAAATTATCATTAAAACCATTAGAACAAGTATTGAAAAAATATAATGTTATTAAGTCGGTATTCAAGAATGAAGTTTATATTTATTTTAATTTAGAAGGGGATTATTGCCCTTGTGGAGAAACTCATACTAATAATCATCAATATTTAATATTGGATATTTTGGATAACAGTTTAAGTTTAGGTTGTCATAGTAAAAATTGTAAGGAGAAAGAACTTTTATTGAAAAATATTTATAGAAGATTAAGCGAGTTCAACCTTACTATTTTTATGAAATTAAAACAATACCATTTACAAAAAAAATATTTAGAGAAAAGAGTTATTTTTTTAAGTGATACAGGAGGACATAAACAAATTAAATATAGACGAGATAACACCGTTGAAATAGGTGAAATTAGTTTTAGTGTTATCGCTAATTGTATTACTGAATTTACTAACCAAGACGGCGAGGTAAAATCCACAAAATTTGGATTAAGATATTTAACAGACGAACATAAAAAAATTTATAAAGATACTATTTTTTACCCAAAGGAAGAGATGGACGAGTTTTATGAAAATTATTTTAATGAGTTTCAAGGTTTAGGATATAAAAGAGTATTACCCTATCATATTGATAAAGATAAAGTTTATGAAGAACAAAAGGAGAACATAATTAAGTATCTTAATTTTTTATTAAAATATGTTTGTAATAATGATAAGGCGGTATTACATTTTTTTATATCTTTTTTATCTTCATACGTGAAATATCCCGAGAAATTAAATCATATGATATTAGTTTTATATTCATTAGAACAAGGTACGGGGAAATCGTCATTAACTGATTTTATATTTAAGATTATAGGAGAGACTTATACTGCAAATGCTGATATAGAACAAATTACCGATAAACACAGTAATTTATGTCATAAGAAGATAATAAATTTAATTGAAGAATTAAGTTATATTAAAGGGCAAGACCACGCCAAAAAGTTAAAAAATAAATGTCAAGCCAAGACCTTAACATTAAATGAAAAATGTAAGAGTATGATACAAATTGATAATTTTTGTCATTTTATTATTACGATGAATGAGCATAATGCTTTACCATTAGAACCAAATGATCGAAGGCATTTCGTATTAGAATTTACTAAAATTTATAATAATCTACAATTAATCACTTATATAGAGGAATTATATGATAACGATGAATTTACATATTCATTCGGGAGGTACTTAAATGAATATCAAGAAGATTGGGACTTTTCCAGTCCGAAAGAATGGGAAAAAAATAGACCTATGACTGAGTTATTTAAGTTAATGATAAAAAGAGATAGTATAGATAAATTTTTTAATAATTTATTAAATTACAAGTTCCATAATGAGAGCAGTATTTCAAATCTTGAAAATTATAATTACTACATATCAGGTATATTAGAAGAATTTATTATTGATGGAGATAAAGACATATTAATTAAAAAGAATAATTTATATGATTTATATTACGATAAGAACGAGAATAATATAAAAACCCAAAAAGAAAGTTTTTATAGTAAATTAACAGATATTAAAAAGTTTTGCATTAAAAAGGATTACAAGGACGAAAAATATTATAAAATAGATTTTTATAAATTACAAAAACATCTAAAATTAAGTAATAAAGATATGAAATTAGAAAAAATGTTAAGAATAATTAAAGATGAGAAGAAACCAGAAAAAATTAAAATGAAAGAAGTTGATGAATTACTAAAAAAATGATTACGAGTTCAATGACTGATATTAATAAAAAAAAAAATAAAAAAAAACACTTTTTACTTTTATACATATACATCTATAAAAATATTATCTAAAATCCCCGTTTGGGTCTCCAAATCTTATCCAACCCGTTTTAACGTAGTTATAACTTAGTTTAATCCTCGATTATAATTTTATAACCTATCTTCCTGATATAACTTTTAGGTACAATATAAATCCCGTTAATAATCCCGTTAATAATCCCGTTAATTCGGGATTTTTTTATTGCAGAATTTTGGAACGTGTAAAAAGTGGGATAAGGAATAATTCATAATATTAAATAACAATGACATCAACCGAAAACAAAAGAACTTTAAGACCAAGAAAATCAACCAGAAAAATAATAATACGAACAACCGAAGAGAAAGTATTAGAAAAAGTGGATAAGGCGATTAAATCCCTTTGTGGTAATTTCGAGAAAGACATATTAAAGATTATCGGAGAATTTACAGATATTAACCAAAAAAAGGGTAAATTATGTAAAGGTTGTAATATAACCGTAATTATGGCTAATAATCCCGATTGTATGGATATAGGAGTCGATCATTTCTGTAAAAATTGCTATTTTCAATGTGCCGATTGTAATGATATTGGAATAAAAGAAGAACGAAGAGACCCGAATTATTACAGTAATGATTGGGATTTTGTAGATAAATATATTTCTAATAATTGCTGTAAAATTTATGACGATCATATAGATAAATTTGGAGAGTTGAGATTTTGTGAGGATTGTATGAGTGAAAAATATTGCGGTTGTGATTGTGGAGAGATTATGCTATGTTCTTGTGAGGATACCGTAATATGTGATGAATGCAACTTAAAAGTATTTAGTGATTGTAGTAATGATTTATTATTTTGGTGTGAAAATTGCGAGGAGATAGGATGCGGTGAATGTAGAACTTATTATAATATCGGGAATGGGTACCCAGAACATAATGATAATTATGCCTGTAAAACCGTGGGTTCTTGTTGTATGAAAAAAATATCTTAACGGGATTTAATGATAATAAAAAAATATTTTATGATTTAATTTAATTAATTCATAAAATTTAACGATTAAAAAATTACCGATAAAGTGGGATAAGAAATTATTAATATAATAATATAATAATGACAACAACCGAAAACCAAAACGAAAACTTAGATAATGCAAAATGTTTTTATTGTGATGGAAAACCTGACAGAATAGGAAACGGGTATTTAGTAAAATTAAGAAAATATGGAGATAACAAGGGCAAAAAAATACATAAGCATAGATGTTATAACTGTTTCCAAGGAAATTATAGAAATCGGAAAAAGACCGATGAAGGAGAAGAGAGCATAGATAGGAGATATTCAAGATTAAGAAATGGAAATAGAACTTTTTTAATATACGGATTAAATGGAAGAACGAGACAAAAGAGGGGAAGAAAATTTAAACACGAGAAAGTATTAGGATTAAACCCCGTTGATTTTATAAAATGGTTAAAATATTATTGTAAATATATGAAAATACCCTTAGAGGTTGATAGTGATTTATTAAAATTTGAATTAGACCATTTTGATCCGTATAAATCAACAAGTACAAATATTTATAAGGACAGATGGGATAATATAATACCTGAAATAAAAGAGAAAAACAGGAAGAAAAAGAATAAATTACCCGATAAAGTTGATATATTATTATTGAAAGTAATAAGGGATAATTTTATTAAAGAATATAATATTATTATCTAAAAAACCTCGTAATTTATAAGTATAATATGGATAAATAATATCGGGATATTTTCCCTTAGTTAT
>CBDTZS010000187.1:0-6073 GCA_965364955.1 uncultured Tenacibaculum sp.
GTGCTGCGCCGGGACGGACGGCTTTTTCATTACACCGGAAATCCACACGTAGTAAAGAAGGGAAGCAGCTTTGTCGACGGCGTCATCCGCCGGCTCAAAGCGGTCGGCTTTAGGCACGTGGAAAAGGTCGAGCATCTGATGGGAGTCAGTGCGCAAAAAATAATAGAATAAAAGGTTGGTGATAATTATTAAGGGTTCTTGGTTGTGGTTGTATCCGAGCTCTTTTTCAACGTTCAATACAACTGGAATAAAATCGGTTAACTACGAACAATTAAAAGCAATAAAACGGGCTGCGTTACGCTGCGATCATGCAGACAGTTATCGCAGCGTTATCTATACAAAAACGAATCTGAATTTCATCGCTGCCAATTATTATTAAGGTCTGCAAAGTGGCAAAAAACCCTTTTAGTTTTTAATTAGCAATTCATTATTTGGAAATTTGGTGAAGTTGAAGATAAGCTCGTTTCCATTCGTTTAGTTGATCTAACCATTTGAAAGCTTAATTTCAGCTTAAAGCTAGAAACGGGTTAGCAATGATATTTCAGTCATTGCTAACCTAGATGAGACATCAATACTTTATTGATTTACTGGATTACTCAATTATTTACTGGATTGCTAATAGTTTCACTTCAAAAATAAGCAATGAACCTGGTGTTATTTTTCCAGCGGAGCTATTGCCATATCCTAATTCCGAAGGAATGAAAAATTTAAATTTATCACCAACAACCATTAATTTATAGAGTTGCGCATTCTATCACTCGATTCTTTTGATGATAAAACCAAATTGAATTTTTAATACAGAAATAGTGGTAATCTCCGAAAAATAATCGAAATTCATTTTGTTATTCATCGGGGGATTACCCTGTCACTAGCATGAGTTAATTTGTGAATGTCCACTTATGCCCTTCAAAATCAAAGAAATAGTGCCGATAATTAAAATATAACAAGCTAATTTGTAAGGATATTTTACACTGTCGCTTCGCTCAAAATCGTGTAAAATGCCTGATGTTAGGGTGTTGTTTTTCATCTAAAGCTCATCTAAAGCTTAACCAAGGGAGAAAGTTGAAATGCTTTCAATACAGGAAAAGAGAGAGTTCAAACAAATAATTAAAAATAATAGTCATGAGATTTATGTTGTTTCCTTTGAAGAAATGGAAGCTATCATCAAATCATCCCCTAATGGGAGCAAAGAGACTGTTCAAGCTACTTGGGGCGAAATAAAAGGCAAAGTAGGCTTAGGCGCAAATTATACAGCTTCAGCTGATGATGCCTTTAAAATGGCTAAGCTTGTCGGTGATCTTGGCGGCATTGGGGCTAAGGCATACATCAAAAACTATAGTGGCAAGCCACATATCATTCTAAAAGGCCATGCCGGGCTGCGAAGAACACTGACAGGTACTAGGTATGGTATTAAAAATCCAAAAGTAATTTCTATGGGCTTGGGTAAAGCAGGGGCAATTTCAGCTGTAAAACAAGGTGGAATCATTACCATAGTTTTGTTAACAGCATATAGGGTTGTCGATTACTTTCTAACAGACCAAGCAACACTTAGTAAGCTTGTCGGGACCTTAGCTACGGATATAGTTAAAGTCGGCATTGCTACTTCGGCATCAATTGGTGCTGCCATCATGGCAGGGGGAATGACAACTATTGCCATTGGTCCAATTCTCGCGGTTCTACTCATTGGCATAGGCGTCTCAATGTTACTTGATTATACGGATAATCAGTTAGGCATTACAAACCGTGTCATCGCAGGACTAGACGAGCTAGATGAGAATACAGAAAAATTCATCACACAGAAAAAAAGGCAGGTTTTGAATGCTACTGGAAAAGTAATTGATCGTGCAATCGATTCAGCACAATCAATAATGATAGACTGGGTTCGAAGTACATTAAAACAGTATCTCTCGCCTTCAAGGAGAGGATGGTAAATGGAAGATAGAGAAAAACCTTCCTGGGCGATTCGTGTTTTTGGCCCTCTGATCTTCATTTTTATTTCTATGGCGGCCTTTGCATGGTTCTTTTATCGATTTTTTGTGCTTATTACAGGAATTGGCTCAGAAGTGGTAATATTAGAAAAAGGATCTTTTTATATGTTAGGTGTTGGTGTTGGGACGCTGGCGCTATCTTTTGCCGGGGTTCTAGAAACATGGTTAGGAAAGACCCTAACCCAGAAAGCAACGTCTTTCATCTCTAAAATGGGCATTACCGGCGTTGTACTCATGTTTACGCTTCCCCACCTTATTCACTATATTGCAGATGATTACTTAGAGAGTAATGACTACTCTATTTGCGTCGCAGCATCACATCAATGGTTATTTGTTCGAGACATTGTTTATGTTCAAGAATCAATAACATGCAGTGAAAATCTATTAAAAGAAATAACAAACTAACAAGAATAAAGGATAGGTCGGGCTAAGTCGCGAGTTAATCCTGTTCTGTGACAGTATTACCCACCAGCACGATTAAAAATAGTTGAATAAACACAAATAAAAATAAACCGGCTAAGCCGGTTTTTTATGGTTAAGAAAAATATCGAATTTGGCCAACAGCGTAAGACAACGCGAAAATGAATTTTTACCGTTGTCTTTTACTACCTTAGCATAGGCCTATGTCGGGTGTTCACCTCTGCGTCCTATTTACTGGAAGCCACCAAATAATGAATATGGAACCACTGACCAATCAGAGGTAATCTTAATTCAGTAAAAGACAGGAACCTTAATAATATTTAGTGTAAAGTATTTAAAAAATAATTTTGAATATTAAAACAAGTTTAAAAACATTGCTTTAAGAATATTAAAAGGACTTAGCTTGAAGAATATATTACATATATCAGATTTGCATTTATCCATTACAAATGGAAAAGGTTTTCAAACTTCAAATATTGACACTCTACTTAGTTCATTAATTAAAAGTTTCCCTAATGAAGCTAATAATAAAATTGATACTATTTTTATTACTGGTGACATTTCTTTCTCGGGTGCGGAAAAAGAGTTTATTGGAGCAAGAAAACTCTTTATTGAACCTTTAATCCAACAGTTAAACTTAACTCTTGATGATCTGTATATGGTACCAGGTAACCATGATATATCACGGGAAAAATTTAATACTCTACAACGTTCCTTCAGAAATAATTCATCGGAAACTGATTTAAATGAGTTTTGTATTTTTGTTGAAAAAGAAACTGAAGAATGGGAGCAATTAGATAATTATAACGAGTTTAAGAAAAATATTATTAAAGAACAAAAGAATGTTGATTTTGATAGTCCCTTAATTACTGTCCGATCTCCGAGTAAAAATCTTAGAATTCATTGCTTAAATTCAGCTTGGCTTGCGGGTGATGATAATGACAAAGGAAAATTAAGGCTATTAACTATAATTACTCGTAGTATCAAAAAATACGGAAAAAACAAGAATAATATTGTTCTTATACATCACCCTACAGATTGGTTCCATTCTGAGGAACAAAACTTAATCTCCCGGGAATTAGAGAAACACGTTGATGCTCTTTTTTTCGGACATATGCATCAATTTGAACAATCGATCACCATTAATTTTTCTCAAGATATAACCTTAAGATTGCAAGCTGGTACTTTAGATACGCGTAATAAAAATTCAGGTTATTCGATTGTACGACTTCATTCTAAAAATAATTTTAATTATGGTAGTGTGTTATACAAAAAGTATGATTTTGATCATCAAAAATATGTACCGTGGACTGAAAGAGCAGAGAATGGGGTTAGTGATTTTTCCCTTGATGGTAATGCACAATTTGATTCGTTGAAATTTAGTAACTTATCTCGCTCACTTTGTGAAAAGATACAATATTCACATATTATCAACACAGGCAAGGAGTTGGTAGAAAGACGAAAACTTTGCGATATATTTATTGAACCAAATTTCCATAAAGATCAGGGGGTTATAGAGATTAATCCAGATATAAGGAGTGTGACTCATTTCAATGATTTAATAGATCCTACTGGTTGTATATTAATATCTGGAACCGAGCAAGATGGAAAAACGACACTACTTAAAAGAATAGAAATAGATTATTTAGAAAGACAAGCAAGTACAGATTTACAAAAAATCATATTTTATATTAATTTAAATATTGAATATTCTCACAAATCAAAAATATTAAAAAGCTTTCTATCTGTTTATTCTACTCATGATCTTCATACGTCTTTTGATGCAAAAATAAAATCTTCGATAAAAGATGGTAACGCCGTCTTTTTAGTTGATAATTATGATAAAGCGAACCAAGTTACAGCTAAAGCTATAGATGATTTTATTTCAGAAAACTCGAATAATACCTTTATTTTAACTTGTGCTTCATCGGATAGTGCTAATAGTATAAAAAGGTTAATTCCAATATTTCCTAAGCAAGTTTCTCACGCATCAATAGGCACTATAGAAAGAAAAGATATTAGAAAGATAATATCTTTGAGGCCAAATTTGTCTCATAACTGCAGTGAAGATGAAATTTACCACAATGTAATTAAAATTGTAGATAATTCTCAATTACCGCATAACCATTTTGTATATTCTATTTTACTTGCAATATATGAGACTAATAATACTTTAGTTGGTATTTTAAGTGAAGCAGATGTAATTGAAAATTTTATAGAAGTTCTATTGCATAAGCATTGTATGGAAATAAAAGTAAATAAACCAACATACAAAGTAATGATTCATTTCATGGGGTTTGTTGCTTCTAAAATGCTTAGAATGCAAAAACTATCTTTAGATAAAACCGAATATTTACAACTTGCAATTGAATTTGAAAAGCTAACATTTAACAAATTTGAATTAGATAATTACTTTAAACCAGTTGTGGAAAGTGGAATTATTATATTCAATAAAAATAGTACATTGGAGTTTTCTAACGAATGCTTTCTTTATTTTTTTTCCGCATATTATATGAACATTGATATTTCACTACGTGAATTTATTTTTTCAAATGATAACTATTTACACTTGGATAAGGTTGTTGAATATTATTCAGCAAGAAATTCATCAAGTTTTGATGTTTTGTCATTCTTTGAAAATAAAATTTTAAAATTAAAGGAAAATATCTCGGATGTGATCCAAAAAGAACATGGTATTGATATAAACAGCCTAGATTTGAATGAGATGTCTGATATTTCTTTTTTAGATATTGCTTCCACAAACGAAGATTTTGAAGAAAAAATAAATGAGCTTAAATCCGATACTGAAAGTTATGATTATAATTTAGATATAAATTTACCTCTTAAAAATGAAAAAAATAATAGTGATGTAATTCATGGGCTTGATAAGGATTATATGCCTCATAAAAGTAATTTAGACATAACATTACGATTTAAAAAAGAATTATCCTTATTTTCTAAAGTATTCCGAAATACTGAATTATTAATGGATCCTAACAGAGTGTTGCAAATTTTTGATTTGATCGTTAATTCATATGTTTTTCAAATAAAAGCTGATGTTGCAAGGCTAGACGAGAATGTTGTTTTACCATTACTAATGCCACTAATAGAAGACAAATTAAATGATGCTGATATTTCGCAAGAAAACAAAATAAAAGGAATAGACTCTATAAAGGTTATTTTGTCAATTATAAGAGCTTCTATCCCTAATGTAGTTGAATATATGATGTCTAGTGATTTAGCAACGAAAAAACCACGATTTAAGAATATTCTAAAAACTAAATTATTATCATTAAATAATGAGTCTGATAGTGCAGTTGAAATGTTACTACGGTTCCTTCTATTGGAAGTGGAAAGACAGGATTTTCAATGTCAAATCAAAGATTTATTAAAGTGCTCAGGGAAATTTACGAGTAATACTTTATTTTTGAAATTAATCCAGTTGCTAAATTCAAGGCATGATTTTTCGGTAAAGGACAAGGAATACTTAAGAAATACAATCAAGATACTAATAGCTACGAATAAGGAAATAGGTGTAAATGAGTTTAAAGGCTTTGTTAAGGTGTTACGAACAGAGAGTTTGTTAATTCATTGACAATAACCCCCTGTGTCAGGATTGTTGTCGCCTCAATTAATTTAGCAAATAAACAGGGAGCGGTAAGTAA
>CBDTZS010000188.1:0-6036 GCA_965364955.1 uncultured Tenacibaculum sp.
TTTTAATTATATGAGTTTACATTATATTGTAAGAGAACCAAAGGACGCGATTAGTAATCCGCCTTTACTAATTTTACTACATGGGTATGGTAGTAATGAGCAAGATTTATTTTCATTTGCAGAAGAATTACCAGATGACCTTTTAATTGTTAGTGCACAAGCACCCTACGAAATGGGTGGCGGAGCTTTTGCTTGGTATGCAATTAATTTTGACGCTAGTAATGAAAAATTTTCTGATTTAGTTCAGGCTAAAGAATCTGTAGCTGAAATTGCTTTATTTATTGATGAAATAAAAGTAAAATACAATACAAATCCTGATAAGACTTTCCTTTTAGGGTTTAGTCAAGGTGCTATTTTAAGCTACGCACTAAGTTTTAGTTATCCAAATAAAGTACAACATGTAATTGCTTTAAGTGGCTATATAAATGACGAATTATTACCTAAAGAAATACAAAGTACTGTTACCGACTACTATATATCACATGGAACTGTAGATCAAGTTTTACCTGTAGATTGGGCAAGAAAAGCACCTGTTTTTTTAGATATTAATAATATTAAAAACGAATATTCAGAATATCCTGTAGGCCATGGGGTTGCTCCTCAAAACTTTTACAGCTTTAAAAACTGGATAGAAAAACGTTTATAAAAATTTAACTATTTTATTTAATTAAAAAGAAATATTTTTGCATTCTAAAAAATTGATATGGGTTTATTAAATCAAGATGTTTTATATTTATGGAGTACTCCTTTTTTTGTTTCTATAATTTTAATTGAAATATATTTTAGCTTTCGAGCTAAAACAAAAAATTACGATGTAAAAGATACTTCTACAAATATTTATTTTGCCTTAATTAATTTCAGTTTAGACCTATTAATGAAAGTAATTTCTTTCGGTATTATGGGACTTTGCTTTCATTATAGAATTATAAACTGGGAATATTTAGGATGGGGCTATTGGTTATTTGCCTTTATTGGTCAAGATTTTTTATATTACATACATCATTACGTAGATCATCATTCAAGGTTTTTTTGGGCAGTTCATGTAACACATCACAATTCTGAGTATTATAATATCTCAACAGGGTTTCGTTCGCCTGTATTGCAACCATTATTCCGCTATATGTTCTTTTTACCATTAGCCTTTTTTGGAGTTGAACCATTGCATATTATGTTTGCCTATGCATTGAATCAAATTTACGGAACTTTATGCCACACTAATTTCATAAAAAGCAAATTAGGTTTATGGGGCTTCTTTTTTGTTATTCCTTCTCACCACAGAGTTCATCATGCATCAAACACTAAGTATTTAGACAAGAACATGGGAATGGTATTAATTATCTGGGATCGTATTTTCGGAACATTTCAAGCAGAAGAAGACGAAACTGAATACGAAAAAATTAAATATGGACTAACTTCAGAAATAGAAGATAAAGGTCCTATCAATATCATTTTTCACGAATGGAAAGAAATTTTTAAAGATTTTTTTAGTAGAAAAAAACATTTGACATTAGGTACTCGACTAAAGTATGTTTTTATGCCTCCAGGATGGAGTCATGATAATAGTTCTCAAACGAGTCGTGAACTACAAGATGAATTAAGATCTAAACGTAAATAAAAAAACCGAGCTTAAAGCTCGGTTTTTTGTTATCCTAAAATCTGATTTGCGTGCTCTTTTGTTTTTACTTTAGTAATTACATCTTCTATAATTCCATTCTCATCAATTACGAAAGTTGTTCTATGAATTCCGTCATATTCTTTACCCATAAACTTCTTTGGTCCCCAAATACCAAATGCATTGATTACGTCTTTATTTTCATCCGCTAATAACGGAAAAGGCAACTCGTGCTTATTTATCCAGTTTTGTTGGCGCTTAGCAGAATCTGCACTCGCTCCTAAAATAGCATAGCCTTTAGCTAAGAAAGTTTGATAATTATCTCTTAAATCACATGCTTCTGCTGTACAACCTGGCGTACTTGCTTTTGGATAAAAAAATAAAACTAGTTTTTTACCTTTATAATCTGATAACTTTACAACATTTCCTTTTTCATCAACCGATTCAAAACTTGGTGCCTTATCTCCTATTTTTAATGTAGTCATAATTTGTATTTTTGTCGAGATAAAGATATAGAAAATGACCAAGGCAGACAAAGTTCAATTTGTTATTGATACATTAGAAGAATTGTATCCTGAAATACCAATTCCTTTAGACCATAAAGATCCATACACGCTGCTTATAGCAGTTTTATTATCAGCTCAATGCACAGATGTTCGAGTAAATAAAATTACTCCATTACTTTTTGCTAAAGCAGACAATCCGTATGATATGATAAAGATGACTGTTGAGGAAATTAAAGAGATTATCAGACCTTGTGGCTTATCTCCTATGAAATCTAAAGGAATCTTTGGTTTATCTAAAATTTTGATTGAGAAACATAATGGGGAAGTTCCCCAAAGTTTTGAATACTTAGAAGAATTGCCCGCTGTTGGTCATAAAACCGCTGGTGTAGTAATGAGTCAAGCTTTTGGGGTTCCTGCTTTTCCTGTCGATACACATATTCATAGATTACTATTTCGTTGGAATTTAACTAATGGAAAAAATGTGACTCAAACTGAGAAAGATGCAAAACGACTATTTCCTGAAAAAATATGGAATGATCTTCATTTACAAATAATTTGGTACGGACGAGAATATTCTCCTGCTCGTGGATGGAATATAGAGAATGATATTATTACAAAAACGATTGGTAGAAAAACCGTTTTAGATGAATACTATAAAAAGAAGCCATAAAAAAGCTTCAACAAATGTTGAAGCTTTTCCTCTCTTAATTCAAATTCAATTCAATGAGATAGTTTGATTTGGTTTTTACTATTTTTAACGATTTAGAAAAATTAATCAAAAATTGAACTGTTTCTTGTTTAGGTTTCATTTTAAAATCCGAAGATCTTTCTGAGTAAAGTTGCATCATATATTCCCTTTATATATTTTGTTTTCAAGTATTTAACGATGATTTTTTACTAATATTGTCTAATTTACTAAAATTATTTTATTTTTTTCAATTATTTTTCTCAAATTGATTAAAGCATATCTCATTCTTCCCAAAGCCGTATTAATACTCACTCCTGTATTCTCAGAAATTTCATTAAAACTCATATCGTTATAAATACGCATTTTTAATACTTCTTTCTGTTCTTCTGGCAACTCTTCTACCAACCCTCTTACGTCTGCTGATATTTGTTCTTTTATAATTCTATTTTCAGCATTTAAAGTTCCGTCACTTAAAACAGAAAAAATATCAAAATCATCCGTATTATTAAATACTGGCATTCTGTTATTCTTTCTAAAAAAGTCAATTATTAAATTATGAGCAATTCTCATAACCCAAGGTAAAAATTTACCTTCTTCGTTATAATTTCCTTTTTTTAGTGTTTTTATTACTTTTATAAAAGTGTCTTGAAAAATATCTTCTGTAGTGTCTCTATTTTGTATTTTGCTATATATAAAGCTATACAATCTTTGCTGGTGACGTTTGATCAATACTTCTATCGCCAACTCTTTACCATTAATGTAGTCTCGTACTAAAGCGCTATCGCTTACAACATCTTTATGCTTCATAATTACTTTTTTTAAGAACATTTTTCAATGCTCTTTATTAAGGGGTCTATTTATTAAAAAGTAATTATTTAGCTATAGGCTTTTATTTATTGATTAGTAACTAGTTACAAATATTGTTTTTTTTATTAACAAATACAAGTATTCAATAAATTTTATATTAAAATTTTAAAAAATTAATTCTTTATCTGCTTCATTTATTTACAAAAATGGTATTTTTATGCCTTATTTTTTTAAGTAAATGAAAAGAGATCTTTCTACCATAAGTCCCAAAGAAAACATCATTATAAAAGGTGCCAGTCTGCACAATTTAAAAAACATTGATGTCGTTATTCCCCGAAATAAATTAGTGGTAATAACAGGTCTTTCTGGTTCTGGAAAATCTTCTTTAGCTTTTGATACTTTGTATGCAGAAGGACAAAGACGTTATGTAGAAAGTTTATCTTCATATGCCCGTCAATTTCTTGGTAAATTGCACAAACCAAAAGTAGATTACATAAAAGGAATTTCGCCTGCAATTGCTATTGAACAAAAGGTAAACTCTACGAATCCCCGTTCTACAGTTGGTACCTCTACAGAAATTTATGACTATATAAAACTCTTATATGCCCGTATTGGTAAAACCATTTCTCCTGTATCAAAGAATGAGGTAAAAAAACACACCGTTTCAGATGTTCTTAATTTTGTAAAAACTTTTGAAGAGCGTACCAAACTTTTATTATTAGCTCCGATTACCATTAATGAAAATAGAGATTTAAAAACTGTTTTACAGGTTTTAACCCAACAAGGCTATGCTAGGTTAAAATATAACGATAACATCTTAAGAATTGATGATTTCCCTATTGAAGATTACAATGGTGAAGATTTATTTTTAGTAGTTGATCGAATTGTATCAAAACATGAAGAAGATTTCTACAACCGTTTAGGAGATGCTATTCAAACCGCTTTTTTCGAAGGAAAAGGATTTTGTTTGATTGAAAACTTAAATGATAACACGGTTACAGATTTTAGCAATAAATTTGAGTTAGACGGAATTTCTTTCTTAGAACCTAACACGCATTTATTCAGTTTTAATAACCCATACGGTGCTTGCCCTACTTGTGAAGGCTATGGTAGTGTAATAGGTATAGATGAAGATTTGGTTATTCCTAACACAGGTTTATCAATATTTGAAGATGCTATTTTCCCTTTTAAAACAGACAGTTATAGACCTTATAAAGATGATTTAATTTTAAATGCTGTCGATTTCGATATCCCTATTCACAAACCTTGGTTTGAACTTTCTGAAGTTCAAAAAGGACTTATTTGGAACGGAACTGAAAAATTTAAAGGAATACACGATCTTTTTAAAAGGTTAGAAGAAAAAAGTTATAAAATTCAAAATAGAGTGATGCTTTCTCGTTATCGAGGAAAAACTACCTGTACAGATTGTAGCGGAAAACGACTACGTAAAGAAGCTAATTATGTGTATGTTCATGAAAAAATAATTTCTGAACTAGTAACGCTTCCTTTAGATGAACTAACAGTTTATTTTAACAACATTAAACTGAATAAAAACGACGAAAACATTGCAAAACGATTACTTACAGAAATTAATAATCGTTTGCGTTTTTTAACAGATGTTGGCTTAAATTATTTGACACTAAACCGAACTTCAAACACGCTGTCTGGTGGTGAAAGTCAACGTATAAATTTAGCCACCTCACTTGGTAGTTCACTTGTAGGTTCTATGTATATTTTAGATGAGCCCAGTATTGGACTACATCCAAAAGACACAGAAAAATTAATTGATGTACTTAAAGATTTACGCGATTTAGGGAATACCGTTATTGTTGTAGAGCACGATGAAGACATCATGAAAGAAGCTGATTATATTATTGATATCGGACCTGAAGCAGGAACTCATGGTGGGCATGTGGTTGCTGAAGGTACTTTTGATGAAATTATGAAATCAGATTCGTTAACCGCAAAATACTTATCTGAAGAACTTAAAATTGAAGTCCCTACTTCTCGTAGAGTTTCAAAAGATGCTATTACTATTATTGGTGCTCGTGAAAACAACCTTAAAAATATTGATGTTTCTTTTCCTTTAAATAATTTAACAATTATTACCGGAGTTTCAGGTAGTGGAAAAAGCACATTAGTTAAGAATATTTTATATCCTATAATGCAAAAAAAACTCGTCGGATATGGGAATAAAGTCGGTCAGTATACGAATGTAACTGGAAGTTTTGATAATCTAAAACATGTAGAATTTATAGACCAAAATCCCATTGGTCGCTCATCTAGATCAAATCCTGTAACTTATATAAAAGCGTATGATGATATTCGTAAATTATTATCCATTCAAAAATTATCGAGCATAAGAAACTATCAACCAAAACATTTTTCTTTTAATGTTGAAGGTGGTCGCTGTGAAGTTTGTA
>CBDTZS010000189.1:0-5985 GCA_965364955.1 uncultured Tenacibaculum sp.
AACAGCTTTACGCGCGTTTGCAATTTTCGCATTCTGGAAAGTATTTAACCTGTAGAAATTATGATTAAAGGAATAAATAAAAAATACGTTTTACAAAAACTAAAAAAAGGGCAACAAATAATACACGATTTTAAGAATAAAAAACGTGAAGTGACTTTTTTAGAATATCGAGATTTTGGATTCACAGCGTTTGTGAGAGAAAAGAGTACAGGTAAAGAGTATTTAGCAATGGGTGATGAACTATTTGATAAACTGTAGGATGAAGGGTATAAAAAAAGCGAGCATATGCTCGCTTCTTATGACTTGTTTATAAAAAATTATAAGCATCTCGATGACTCTATACAACATTGGTATTCTGGACCATCAAGATCATTACAATTGAGTTCCTCTTGTTTAGAATTATCCCCTCCATTAATAAATTTTTGCTCTGATTTGTTCAATACTGAACCTAAGTTTGAAATGTTCTTTAACATAATATAAATTTTTAAGTTTCTCAAACGTATATAAAAACAAAATAGAAGAACTTAAAAAAACCGTAATAAAAGTAAGGTAAAACCTTACTTAACTAAAATTAACAAAATAACTGTAGGTTTTCAGATCCTAAAAACTGAAAAGTTTATTGACATAATTGTGGTAAGTAAAAAAGATGTAATTTTGAATTATTAAGTACCTTTATTCAGCATATCCCTCTCATTGGGATGTATATGCTGAATAAAGGTCAGTATATAAATAAGTTGCCATTAATTTGCAAAACTGAATAAACAAAAACACCGATTTTTGAGTAGTTAATATAAACCTTTTAATTGTGAATTAAAAAATGAAATTAAAATGAAAACAATACTTTTAATATTAATAACAATGTCACTATGTTTCACACCTATCCAAGCACAATCTTATCCAGAATTCATAAAAGTAACAGGCGGCACTTTTACTATGGGCGATGAACGCGATTTAGGTTATGAAGATGAGCAGCCTACCCACCGAGTTACCCTAACAGACTATTATATTGGGAAAACCGAGGTAACTGTAGGTCAATACTATGATTATTGCAAAGATACAGGCGAAAAAATGCCCACTGCGCCAAGTTGGGGTTGGATTACTAGCGACCCTATGGTTTCTATTAGTTGGCAAAGTGCTATAGACTATTGCGATTGGTTAAGCGATGAGCTTGACAGAAATATAACCTTACCGACAGAAGCACAATGGGAGTTTGCTGCACGCGGCGGCAACCAAAGTAAAGGTTACAAATACGCAGGAGGCCGAAGTATGCCAACCGTAGGTTGGTGCCGAGTTAATAGTAATAGTAAACCACATGCAGTAGCCACAAAAAAAGCCAATGAATTAGGCTTGTATGATATGAGTGGAAATGTACAGGAGTGGTGTTTTGATTGGTATAGTGCTGATTATTACGCTACAAGCCCTAGCGAAAACCCAAAAAATATGGAATGGGGAAATTATTCAAAAAGAGAAAGAATAGCTCGAGGTGGTAATTATAGAGATGAAGCTTTTAGTTGTCGAACTGCTAGGCGTACCAAAAATGCCTATGACCGCCCTTCTTGGAAAGACATTGGTTTTCGTGTGGTTTCCTTTTAGGTGAAAATTGCGTTTTGACTAGTCAGTATTGATATTTAATACAATTAAAATAGTAAAATAAGTGAAGCATTAATTGCTAATAATATTTAACTTTAAAACAAATAGAATATGATAACTACTCTCAAATATTTTATTGTAATTATTTTTTTAACGATGATTGCTCATCAAGCAAGTGCTCAGCAAGAAAAAGGGTATTACTATTTTGGGTGGGCTTACAGTTTTGAATTGGAAAGAATGATTATAACACCAGTAAAATATGCTAATTGTAAAGAATATGGCTTAACAGCTATTAACGCATCAATTGGTTTGCAATTTCATGGCTTTATAAAAGCAGAATACAAACAATATTTCAAATATAAAATTGAAAAAGCTACCAGAACTTCAAGAAAGAATGCTGAAACCTATAGGAGAAAAATAATGGGTGATTGGAATTATAGTTTTATAAAAACCAATGATTTCACTTATTTTTGTGATTAAAACTACTGGCAACAACGGATAAAATTAATTACTAATGCTAGTCTACTTACGAAAATTCTCATGGATTTTTTATTCGGTTTGTATAAGATTAGTTGCGTTTAAACAACGCAACTAATCTTATACAAACCGTTAAATTATAATATTACTTACCACATATCAACACCTAACCAGTGTTGATTTTTTTATGCCAAAATTTAAGTAAACGAATATTAATAAAACTGTAGATTTTCAGATCCTTTAAAACTAAAAAGTTCATTGACATATTGTGGTAAGAAAAACAAAAAAGCATATATTTGAAATATATGGATTTACAAAACATCGATGAGAAATGGTTAATTGCTTTAGTATTTGGAGTAATAGGATTCTTAGGTAGAACTTTTATAGATTTTATTCTTAATAAAAGAAAAAAAAGAATTGATTTACAGGAGTTGTATTGGAAAGAAAAAATAGAGGCAGCCAAAAAAGCTACTGAGTATTATCTATACCAATTGGGGTTTTTTAGTTTAATAGCTGATAAATATGAAGCTATTGAAAAAGGTTTAATAGGAGCTAAAGAATTTGTTGAGCATTCGGAAGACACAATTTTAAAATTTCAAAAAAGATTACTAGAATTCCCTCATTTTGAACATTTTCATATAAATTTATTTTATGAATTTAATGATTCTAAAACTGAGGAAATAATAAAAAGTAATAACGCATCAGCTCAAAAAATATTTTCAATTACTTTTAATCCTAAAGATGATGATGATGAATTTAATAGAAAATTTAAGGTTTATAAAGACAACTACGGAGTTTTAAATGACAATCATCGAGAATTAATTTGTATCTATAAAGGATGCATTAAAATTATAAGAGATGATATTAAAACATTACCGTATAAATAATTTCTTCAAAAAAAACAGGTAGCTCCTATTTATATTATTTTTCTTATCACAAACACTTCTTATGAAGTGTTTTTTTATGTCAAAAATTTAGAAACGAATATTAATAAACCTATAGGGATTTATTATAAACAAAAACAGCTCCATAAGGAGCTGAACATTGGAAATGTTTTTTTGCGGTGAGTATGGGATTCGAACCCATGGAACGAAAAACGTTCACAAGTTTTTCAAACTAGCGCAATAGGCCACTCTGCCAACTCAATTATAAATATAGCTATAAATAGATAGAATGTCAAGAGTAATTAAAAATTAATTGTAGTTTCTGACTACGCAAACAAAACGCAAAGATTAATGCAAAAACGCAAAACATGGAAAAACTAAAATCAACATTAGAATCAGGATTGAAAGAAGCAAACCTTAAACAAAATGAAAATAGGACCAGGGAAATGTCATTAGTAATTACCAAAATAGAAGAAGCACAACTTTGGTTAAGTAAACTGTAGCTATGAAGTGTAATAAAAAACCCGCTCAAAAAATTGAACGGGAAAATTGCTATGTGAAAGAAAACCTTAAGACGTCTCTTAAGGTGCTTCAAATTTAAGTGCTTTAAAAAAACTTTAAGAGAAATAACCATAAAATAAGTAAGGTAAAGCCATACTTATTTTATGGTTTATTAGTCTCTTTCTTTTTTTTAAAGAGCTAAATTTAGTTCTCAAATATTAAAAATAAAAAATTTTAAGTAAACTAATTAAAAATTAATAATATTTAAATTGTAAGAGCTTCTATATATTGTTGCTATTAACTATATAGTTTGTTGTATGCAATGAAATCGAACCATGGAAGAAAAATTATTGACAGGGTTTATTGCTCTTTTCACCTCACTCATAGTGAGTTTAATTGCTTATTTATATACCTTAAAAAAAATAAGACATGAAAAAAAAGAAACATTTAATCTAAACCACTATGAGCGACAGGTTGAAGCTTATTTAGAATTCTGGTCGTTACTTAAACCTTTTACGGACTTTGACTATTTTGACGATACAATTATCAAGAAAAAGGAGGGTAAAAAGTATCTTAATGTTACAAATTCAATGTCATTCTTTAAGGGTTTTCGTGATTTCTTTTATTCAAAACAGGGTATTTATTTAAGTCGTGAACTAAGAGATCCAATCTTTGAATTAAGAAAATTTATAGAAGAAAAATCAAATGACCCCAAAGAAGGAATGGTAGAATTAACCAATAATGAATACAAAATAATCTATAGATATATGGTTCGTATTAGGATTATTGCTAGAACAGATATTGGAGTTAGAGACATATCAATTCCTACCGAAGAACTTGATTTAATAAATAAATAAAACCGCATACAACAATGTGCAGGGTGTCGTAGCACCCTGCGGTATACGACACCCTGCACGAGACGTTGGGCATAATTTGAGAATACCTACAATTGGGTGTTTTTCCCAGCCATTTTTTTTTTGCTAAAAACCAAAACAAAAACCAATATGAAAACACTAACACTAATCGGAATTACTCTACTAATTGTAGGCTGTGGAGCAGTGAGTAAAAATTCTAGTCTTGAAGAGCTTAATGAAAATGCAAATCGAGTAACGACTGTTATGAAAGGCTATCAACCAATAGACCCAATTCAACTTAAAGTGGAAAAAGAAAATGATACATTGAGTTTTAAGGACATTATTTCTGAATTTCCAAATGAAGCAACCAGGGTAGCTGTCGGGAAAATTAACCAAAGTGGTTCACTAACTTTTGGGTCTTTTAATATTGCAAGAAAGGGAGAAAGTTATTCAGTCATTATTGATTACATTAAATATATCACAACTGCTATTCCTGCTAGTTATGCAGAAAGTCACAGCACAAAAAAGTATATTGATTATGCTAAAAATAATTATAATTTTTTAAACGAAAACTTAGACTCTATAAAGATTCCGGAGAAGTTAAAATCAATGCATGTACTCTTATCTGAATATACACTTTCAACAAATTACGGTTCTGTTGATGAGTTTAATGCTGAGCTACAATCACCAAATCAAAATCTAAGATTAAATAAAGCTCAAACACACAACATAAAGATTCCTGTATATGTTGGTATAGGCTTGAGAATTCAAGCATCAGTAACCGCATTAAAGGATTCTGTAAATCTTGGGAGTCTATATGGATTGGGAGCTGCGGCATCTCAAAACAAATTAAGTGGAACTTTAATAATTCAATCGTTAGGAATTAGTGGAGAAAACATATCACCAATAATACCAATTCCAGACAGAATAAATGAAAGTACTATTCAAGCAGCAATGCAATCTTTAGCAACTATAAAAAGCAAAATTTATGATAAAAAAACAAAAATAACACCACAAGTAGTTGCTTTTGGTTTACCATATAGTATTAATGGTGCGAAAGACTTGATTGAATCATCTTTGCATACATCGCCACCTATATTAGCTATTAAGAATAACGGAGAAATCTTTTTGCAACAAGAAAACTTATCGGTTGAAAATGGTGAATTAAGAAAACATAACAATAGAACACGACTAACAGTTGAGTAATGCTGAACTGTTGAAACGTAGAACACCAAAACGACCAGAAAGATTCCTCCTTCTGGTCGTTTTATGTTTAATCCCCTCAACCCCCTAATTAAAAAAACTTTTTAGACTAGAAAGTGGATGGTTTGACAGTCAACAGTTCAACTGTTCCAATAATATAGATTTTATTTGTAGGTTTCAGGACCTGCAGAACAAAATGTATAACCTGGTCCTAAATGGGCCATCTAAAAAACCTGTAGATAAACGAGTGTAAATAAAGAAAACTCCCGTAGGAGTAATCTTATTGTAATTATTTGAAGGGATTCTCTAATGAGAATTAATTACATGATATAAAACAGTTTAGTTCTTTGTTGCCCTAAAATAAAATTTTATAAAACTGTAGTATTGTAAAAATGGCAATCGTGTTAAAAAACGGAAACAAGCATTTAAAAGTAAAAGAGGTTATATGATCGTATTGCAATACTTAAAAGAAAAGT